>CADBMH010000077.1 GCA_902795705.1 uncultured Lachnospiraceae bacterium
TGGAAAAGCAGTATGAGAGGGACGGAAAGGTCTGGTACCGTGTCCTGTCAGGAGAGGGGATAGAGGGGCTGGAACCGGTGGAGCCTGTCATAGAGGACGGATATATGTGCGTGATCAAGGGCATGGCTCTTAAACGCAGCGAGAGGGGAGGGATGTGACATGAGGGTGCTTGAAAAAATCAGGCTGCAGCTAAAGGGGATGGGGCTTATGGCACTGGTGCCGGTGGCAGGCTGCCTTCTCCTCCTGCCGTTCGGAACATGGCTCTTAAACCGGGATATAACGGATGCCGAGACAAGATACCTGATGGCATCAGAGGTCTCTTACCAGTTCATGCCGCTCTTTTCGGTCTTCTGGATCTATCTTTTTCACCATGAGTATGTCGAGGGGGAGGGAAGGGAGGTCCTTCTTTTGGGACGCGGGGTATCCGGCTACACCTTTTTCTACTATGTGCTCCTGCTGCCGTTTTTCTGGTGCGGCATCTGCCTGATGCCTGTGGCGGATATGTACCGTACGGGCTTTTTCTTAGAGATGGCGGTCTGCAGCTTTTTTCTGTGCGGCCTTGCCTATTTTCTGAATTTCAGCCTGGGCAAGATCTCCCTGTCGTTCCTTTGCGTGCTCCTGTACATCTTTCTCTGCAATGTGGATATCCGGAACACACTGGCACTAAATGACGAGGAAGGAATGAAAGTACCGTCGTACTTTTATACGGTCTTAAAGGAAAGCGGCGGGACGACTTTTCCGGCACTGTGCTATCTGGCAGTGGGAATCGTGTTCTGGCTCGTCGGGTGGTATCGGTCAAAGCAGATTTAAAAAGAAAAAAGTTGCACCCATTGCTCCTTTCTTTTCGTTATAGTATTTAGAAAGAAAAAATACGGCAGCTTCTGTGAAAAGTGAACAGGCTGCAGAGAAGGAGAGGGTGTGTAGTATGAAGAAAAAAATCTATATGGCAGCTTTACTTTTTATGTTTCTTTTGCTGTGTGTCCCGGTAAAGGTACAGGCTTGTGCGGTGGAGGAATATAGTGCAGAAGATATGGGATATTTAAAATCGTGCATTCCTGACAAGATCGCGGGGCAGGTCAGGGGGAAAGCTTCTGAACTTCTTGATGAGGCAGCAAAAGCATCTGCTGATGAGCCGGTTTATCGTTCGAACCTCGCGCAGTTTGATAAAAATGAACCTGTATCGATTGCGAAGCCTTTTGTTATATGGAATGCGGGGAATGACTATGAAGTATATTACCATTTTCCTTTGGTACAAAATGAAAAGGTGATCGGAGTGATTGCTGGAAGCGACATTTATCCTGCGGGAGACAGCTTTTTGAAAGGTGAACCGGAATTTTGGCTGGAGGATGATTTGGCAGATGGATTAAATGATATCGATTATCTGAAATCAGAATTTGTTTTATATTATTATAAGGGAAAAACATTTGCAGAAAACAGCGAAAAGAATGTAGAAGTGGCTTCATATTCCGGATATGCGGTAAATGGTGCCGCTGATATGGAAAATGAATTTTATCATAAAAGTTTTTCTGAGAAAAAGAAGGCGTTAATAAGCCGGATAAAGGAGATTGAGGGAGAATATGAGAAGGAAACGGTATTTCCTTGGGAAATGGCTATTGTAATATTGTTATTCTTATTTTCTATTGTTACAATAAATAGAGTTCGTAAAAGAAAATTTAGCAGAAAGTTTTCCTGATTTATCAAAAACTACCGCTGAATGTGCAACTTTCCGATGGAAAAAGTGTCTTTTAGGGTAGAAGTGAGGTTTTTTTGAGAAGGTGTGGGATATGAAGAAAAGGATATTTATGACCGGTCTGGTTCTTGCTAGTGTTATTATTATAATAGCATTGACAGTACAATTCTACAGAGAATCACAGGTTGTTTCCATGGAAGCATATGAAGGGAATAATCAGGAGGATTATGCCAACTATGATGTTACTGTGGAGCATGATCCTATAGCCCTGAAAATAATGTCTTATGAAAAAGATGAGTTATTTCAAACATCGGACGAGGATATTGTATATGGTCAGGTGAAAAAGATAAAACCTGTTGTTATTTTATCGGATAAGGATTCTCCATCGCATAAGAAATTAAAATATAATGCGTATTTGATGCAGATCAAGGTTCTTTCTGATATTTACGGAGATACGCTGAAAGGCAAAACGATATGGACATTGGCAGGGCGTGCCTATACGGGCAGTATAAAAGAAAAAGACGAGGGAATATTTATTATCTTTAAGGAATCCATGCGGATTACGATAAAGGATGGGGATTTGTCGATATCTGTTTTAGGAAAAATACCGGTGAAATATTCTAAAGGCGGTTATGCAATGACATCGAAATACCCGGAGGTAAAAAAGCTGAAGAGTAAAAATGAAGTAATTGATTACTGGATAGAACATGATCTTGTATGGAGAAAAACATATTGACTACATTGGAAAAAGACAAGGTATGACAGATAAAAAACGGAAAATGTGTAAAGCTGCGGCAGATTTATCAGGCATAGGGCTGTCTGACATTTGCAGAAAGTTGGTTTCCTGTGCTATAATCGGTAAAAATAGCAGAACGGAGGAGCCTGCATGGGAATCTATCTGAATCCGGACAATGATATGTTCAAAAAGGCATTAAACAGCGAAATCTATGTGGATAAAACAGGAATGCTTTCTGTGACAAATCAGTTATTAGATACGGAAAACCGGTTCCTTGCGGTCAGCAGACCGAGAAGGTTCGGAAAGTCAATGGCACTAAATATGCTCTGTGCCTACTACAGCAGAGGGTGTGATTCCCGTGCGCTTTTTCATGGGTATGAGATGGAAAAGCATGAAAGCTTTGAAAAGCATTTGAACAAATATAATGTGATTGAACTCAATATGAGCAGGCTTTTAGATAAAGCAGACACTATTGGTGGTGTTATTCAAAAATTTTCTGCCCGCCTGGAGCATGAGATGAAAAAGGAATTTCCGGATGTGGTATGGTATGAGGATTCGGATCTGGAGGAACGATTGAATGATATTTATGACCAGACGAAGGTGCCGTTCGTATTTCTGATCGATGAATGGGATGCGGTGTTCCGTGTGAAAAAGTGGGGAACGGAAGCGCAGAAGGAATATCTGGATTTCTTGAGGACGCTTTTAAAGGATCAGCCGTATGTGGCACTTGCCTATATGACGGGCATCCTGCCAATCAAGAAATATGGGGAGCATTCTGCGCTCAATATGTTTACGGAATACAGTATGACAAACCAGAGGGAGCTTGCAAGGTATACCGGTTTTACGGAAGCAGAGGTACAAAAGCTTTGTGAACAGTATGAAATGCCCTATGATGAGACAAAGAGATGGTATGACGGATATCTGGTGCGGGGGATGGAAATCTATAATCCGCGTTCCGTGGTGATGTCGATGACGGGGCATGACTATGACAGCTACTGGACAAAGACAGAGACTTATGAGGCGTTAAAGGTCTATATCGAAATGGACTTTGATGGTCTGCGGGAGAAAGTAATCCGCATGATTGCGGGAGAACACATTCCGATCAATACAGAAAAATTTACCAATGATATGACTACCTTTGCGAGTGCGGATGATGTGCTGACGCTTTTGATCCACTTAGGATATCTGACCTACGATTTTGCGAAAAAAGAGGTCTATATCCCGAATAGTGAGGTCGGGCAGGAGTTTATCAATTCGATTGAGGATAAAGGATGGGAGGAAGTCATGACAGCAATCCACAGCTCCGATGAGCTCCTTTCAGTAACAATAAACGGCGAAGCGACAAAGGTAGCGGAAATTCTGGAGAAAATCCATCAGAATGAAACATCTATCATGGCTTATAACGATGAGAATGCTCTTGCATCTGTCATTTTCCTTGCCTATTACAGTGCAAGAAGAAAGTATGAGATTTACAGGGAGTTTCCGGCAGGAAAGGGTTTCGCGGATTTGGTCTTTGTTCCGAGGAGGAATGTCACGGAGCCTGCAATGGTCGTGGAGCTGAAGGTAGATAAAACGGCTCAGACGGCAATCGACCAGATTAAAGAGAAACAGTATCCGAAAGGATTAAAAGGCTACGAAGGGGAGATTCTGCTAGTCGGGATCAGTTATGATAAAAAGGAGAAAAAGCATAGCTGTGTGATCGAAAAGCATAGAAGAGATTAGGAAACGAAATATTTCATATAATTTGCACCCATTGCTCCTTTCTTTTCGTTATAGTATTTAGAAAGAAAAATTACGGCAGCTTTTGTGAAAAAGTGAACAGGCTGCAGAGAAGGAGAGGGTGTGGGATATGAAGAAAAAAATCTATAAGACAGCTTTACTTTTTATGTTTCTTTTGCTGTGTGTCCCGGTAAAGGTACAGGCTTATGCGGTGGAAAAAGAGGACACGATTTACACGGAAAGCGATATTCTTCGTGAGTTGAACGGCTGGACGGATAAGAAGCAGGAAATAAAAGCCTGCATAGAAAATTATAATGCGGGCGGGAAGGAACTTCAAAATCCGGAAAGGTCGTATGATATGAATCATACAATTTTAACGAATCTGACAACTCTTTTTCTGATTTCCGAATATGAAAAAAGCGGGAGCTTTGAAAAATGTATCACCAATGATATCAGGTATCTGGTTCCTTATGAGACGGATCAGGGCGGTGGGATTGCGACACTGGCGGAAGAGAACGGAACAATGGAATGTGTGTTGGAATCAGAGGGCGGGAAAAGAGAAAATATTCCCGAAGCGAGAGAAGCTTTAGCCCGAAAAATTTTCGATAAAATAGGAAAGAATGAAAAAATAAGCAGGGTCATCTATGCATATTCCGATATGTATCATTTGAATATGGTCTATGCAAAAACAGACAAAAATGAATATCTTATTCCGTATTTTGAGGAAAGCAGACAGATTGATTCAAGCGATAAACAAACGAGAATTGAAAACGGACGGATTTATACGGCAGAGAACTTTATGAAAAGAATGAATGCAATCTATGATGAAGAAGCGCTTAGGAGTAATCCGGATGCAAATACAGGAGTACCGAAAAGAGAAACAGCCGGTGTATTGGATCATTCAAGCAAGCTTCTTATCACTGTGACCATGCTGTGCACGGTTTCTCTTGGAAGCATATTCGTTTTTGTCAGGAGAAGGAGAAAATTTGCAGAAAGTCATTCGCCTGTGTCATAACAGAATTTAATAAAATCATGCCCAAATAATCAATGAAAACGGCCAAATTCGTCAATCTATGATAAATTATGGATGAAAATAGTTTGTAAATATATAATCAGAACAAAAAACCACTCCGTAGAACAGGATGTTACCCGTCTATGGAGTGGTTTTTGATATTTATACAAATTTTACTTGAACACTCTTCTGACGCAGACGACATGCTGGAAGTTTGCCTTTTTCCCGATTCGGATACCGGTTCTTTCCGTTGCTGCATGAATGATCTTTCCGCCTCCGATGTAGATTGCGACATGACCGTTGTAGCAGATGATGTCGCCCGCCTTTTTGCTCTTCCAGCTTACTTTTTTTCCGACATGGCGCTGCGCCGTGGAGCTGTGCGGTAGATTATAGCCGAAATGTTTATATAAAGCTCTCGTAAAACCGGAGCAGTCGGTGCCTTTCGTTAAGCTTGTCCCACCATAGCGGTAAGGATTCCCGACAAATTTCTTTGCATATTTCACAAGGCGTTTTCCTTTTTCAGTCTGATCTGCCTTTATACTGACCGCTTTTCCGACTGCAATACCATTAGAAAGATCTTCTGCACTTGCTGTATTTGGAGAGGCAGTCACTACCATAGCGGATAAAAGAATGCCTGCGGTTAATCGTTTCACATTTTTTAAATACATTTTATTAAAACCTCCGTAAATTCCTCTAAAAATCAACTTTTTTCTTCATTTCGTAATCATTATAACATAAAAATTAATAAAATGCACGCATTTTTTTAAATTTTATGTAATATTTTCGTAATAAGTTACGGCGGAGCTGCAAAGCAGCGGGGCTTCGAATGAAGTTTCCTCGCCGCGTAAAGTTTTCCATGCATATTCCGAATGGTTGTACATATATATGAAGTAGGAGCATGGACTCCTAATCAGTGGAGTGGAGGAGGAATCGATGAGAACAGGCGGAAAGAGGGACGCAGGTCGGGAGCTGTCAGAGAAAAAGGAACAGGTTTTTCATATGCTTGCACTGGATTTCAGAAAAGTATTTCAGATGGAGCGCTATGAATTTTTAAAGCTGCAGGAAATCAGGATGCGTGTCGGAAAACCAATGATTGTCGTATATGAGGGGGAAGAGTATTACATATCAGAGCAGGGAAGCTTTACAAAACAGATAGGACAGGCAATGTATGTTTCGGAGGCACATATTAAAGAATCTTTAGAATACATCAGTAATTATTCGATGTATGCCTTTGAGGAGGAAATCAGGCAGGGCTATGTCACTGTGGCAGGCGGTCACAGAGTCGGACTGGCGGGCAAGGTGATCTGGGAACGGGGGAGCACAAAAAGTATGCGTTATATTTCCTTTTTAAATATCAGACTTGCCCATGAGATAAAAGGCTGTGCAGACAGGCTTCTTCCGCTTCTTTATCAGAAAGACATGCTTTGCCATACCTTGATCATTTCGCCGCCCGGATGTGGAAAGACAACACTTCTCAGGGACATCATCAGACAGGTTTCCAATGGAAACAGGGGAAGAGCAGGTCTTACTGTGGGGGTTGTAGATGAGCGTTCAGAGATTGCTGCCTGCTATCAGGGAAAGCCGGAAAATGATTTGGGATGCCGTACGGATGTTTTAGATGGATGTCCGAAGAGTCAGGGGATGATGATGTTAGTGCGGTCTATGGCACCAAGGGTGATCGCTGTCGATGAAGCCGGTTCTACAGAGGATGTAGAGGCGATGGAATATGTTATGAACTGCGGAGTTCGTCTGATTGCTACCGTGCATGGAACTTCCCTGGCAGAGGTTCGGGGAAAGCCGGCGTTTATCCCGATTTTAAAAGAAAAACTCTTTGAAAGATATGTACTTTTAAAAGCAGATAGCGTGGGGGAGATTGAAGCGGTGTTTGATGCGAATGGTACGGAAAAACGGATAGGGAGAGAACGGGAGTGGAAAGCATGTTGAAGCTTCTTGGCAGCATATTGATCATAGGGGGCTGCAGCGGAATCGGTTTTTATATCGCATCAAGGGGAGCGGCAAGGATTCGTATTTTGCGGGAATTAGAGCAGATATTGGAATATCTGTATGGCGAGATTGAGTATTCCGGCTGCGATATGGCAGAGCTTATGGAACGCCTTTCTTTCCGGGGAGGTGCGTTTGGTGACTTTTTCTTGGGAATCCGCGGAAAGCTTCTTTCGCATCAGGGATACAGATTTTCAGAATATTGGAGCGGAGAACTTTCCTATATCCATGGTGTGGAAAATCTTTTGTCCGAAGATATAGAGCTTTTGCACTGTATCGGAGATAATCTCGGAAATTGTGACCGGGGAACACAGCTTCGGACAATAGAGATCTTTAAGAAGCGATTGGAAAAAACGCTGGCAGGAGCGACAGAGGAATATCGCGGAAAGGCAAAGCTAAGCATTATCGTGTGCGCGACAGCCGGGTGTTTTTTGGCAATTCTGCTGCTATAGCTTTAGGACCATTTGTGCTTCGGCATGGAGGATGATATGACGATCAATTTAATTTTTAAAATAGCTGCGGTAGGGATTCTGGTATCTGTTTTGGGACAGGTACTCAAGCATTCCGGCAGGGAGGAGCAGGCATTTTTAGTGAGTCTGTCAGGGCTGATTCTGGTGCTTTTATGGGTGATTCCGTACATATTGGAGCTTTTTGAAACGATACAAAAACTATTTTCATTATAGAGGTGTGACGGGGATGCTGAAGGTAGCGGTGATAGGAGTGATGGCTGTATTTCTGGCAGTTATCGTTTCGAAGGAGAAGATGGAATTTGGTCTTTTTATTGCTTTAGCGGCATGCATGATCGTTCTTTTCCTGGCACTTGATCAGGCATCCTCCGTGATTGCGGCAATAAGGGAGTTAGAAAGTTATTTGGGAGACAGCAGACTGTATGTGGTAATTCTGCTAAAGATGGTCGGAATCACATATGTTGCGGAATTTGCTTCTAATTTGTGTAAGGATGCCGGTTACGGAAGTGTAGCGGCACAGATTGAATTTTACGGAAAGCTGATGCTTTTAGCGGTCAGTATTCCGATTCTGAAAACATTGATCGAAACGATTGAAAAGATATGACAGGGGAGAGGAAGATGGATGAAGCAAATGAGATTTTAGGTGAAATTTCCTATACGGAAATACAGGAAATGCTGAATGATATGCTTGGAGATGACAGCTTTTCCGTGGCAGATTATCTGACGACACTGCTGCAGGGAAAGTCTCCGGTTTCTTTTTCCGGTGTTTGTCAGACGATTTTTAACGGAGTGCTTGATCATTTGGTCAGAGAGCGGCAGCTCTATCTGTCGTTAATCTTTATTGCTGTTTTGGGAGCGGTTTTTAGCAATTTTTCAAAGCTTTTGCAGGGGAAAAGGGTGGCAGAAACCGCATTTTATGTGGTTTATCTGCTCTTTTTTTCAAGCTTTCTTACTTTATTTTTGGAAACCTCGCAGCTTGCCGCGGAGACTCTTACGAAGCTTTTAGAGTTTATGAAGGTACTTTTTCCGGCGTTTTTTATTGCTATGGGGTTTACGGACAGTGCACTTGCAGCAGGAGCTTATTATGAATCTGTGCTGGCGGTGATCTTACTTGTGGACCTGGTATTATTAAAATTTGCTTTCCCGGCGGTTCAGATTTTCTTTATGCTGAAAATTGCTGACCAGTTTTCGGAACAGAAAATGTTTTCCAAAATGGCAGAGCTTATCCGGGATATTGTAAACTTTGTTATGAAGACCATGTTTGGATTGGTGATGGGATTTCAGGTCATACAGGGGTTATTGCTGCCGGTATCGTCTAAAGTGGAAACGTCTTCCGTGATTCGGCTGTCGGGAGCGGTTCCGGGAGTTGGAAATGCAATCAGCAGTATTGCAAATACGCTTCTCTGCGCGGGAACCCTGGTAAAAAATTCCGTAGGTGTGGTCGGAGTGATCGCAGTGGCTTTCTATTGCGGGATTCCGCTGCTTAAAATTATTTCGAGCAGATTTCTGTTTCAAATGACGGGAGCACTGGTGCAGCCGGTCTCCGATCCGCGTATTACTGGCTGCTTTGGTGCAGCGGTAGAAAGTATGAAGCTTCTTGTCTATGCTCTTTTTGTAGGCGGGATGATGTTTGTTCTTTCTATTACAATTATCAGTGTGATGACGAGTTGATGTATCCCCGAGAAGATGATATCAGGGAACAGAAGCTGTCATGGCTATGGATCGGAGGGACAAGGTGGTAAAGGAACTGATACAGCAGATGCTTATTTATATTGTAATTGTATCTGCATTAAAGGGGTTACTTTTAAATAAGAAGTACGAAGAATATTTTCGGTTTTTCAGTGGGCTTATTATGATTCTGATTCTCTTAACTCCTCTGTTGTCTGTCTTTGGAAAGCCGGTAAACTGGTTTCAGGACCTGGAGGAAAACTTTCTGGAAATGGATCTTGGAGAGACAGGAAGCGTATTAAAGGTAAGTGACCGGAATTTGGAGGACAGGGTACTGGAAAGGTACCGGGAAATGATAGAGAGAGAGATAGAGCTGCTTGCAGAAAAGCAGGGCACTTCGTTAAAGGATACTTCTGTTGTATTGAAACGGGAACAGAACCAGATTACGATTTCGGAGGTTTCAGGAACATTTTCTTCGAAAGGAAATGCTTCCGCAGCTTCGGAGAAGAACAGGAAAACGAAGGAGAAGGAGACGGATCCGGGCATGGAGGAAATTGCAGTAGAGACCATAGAGATCGGGGCTGGCGGGAAAGTAAAACAGAGGCAGGAGGATACATCCAAAGAGGCAAAGAGCTTTAAAAAAGTGCTGTGTAACAAATTTATGTTAGAGGGGGAACAGGTACATTTATGGAAGTGATTTTTTTACGGCTCAAGGAGCTTGTGGGAAAGATTGGCTTGCCAAGATTAGTGCTTTTGATTCTTGCCGGGGTGGTGCTTCTCTATTTTTCCGTGCCCGGGGGCAGTGAGGAGAGCGGGGAAAAGAAAACGGACCATCGCATAACCTCGGAAGAGCTTGCACTGCAGGCGATGGAGGTCTATGAAAAAAATAAAGAGGAAAAACTGGAAACGATATTAGCGGATGTGGATGGGATCGGTAAAGTAAGAGTCATGCTTACATTAGCTGCTTCGGAAGAAAGAGTCCCTATGCAGAATGGTCAGGTCAAAGAGGATGAGATAAATGAGGCAGACCAGGCAGGCGGAAAAAGAAAAACGGAAACCTATGAATCCCAGACAGAAAATGTTCTGATCCAAAGGGAGGGAGAAGAAGAACCCTATGTTGTTCAGATTCATGCACCTGCTGTAGAGGGGATTGTTGTGGTGGCAAAGGGAGCAGATTCCGGTGAAAAGAAAAAGGAAATAATTGACGCGATTCAAGCATTATTTCCGGTGGAAGCACATAAGATTAAAGTAATGAAGATGAAGTAGGAAATGCAAGGAATTGTTTATGACCGGAGGAAAATGAACGGTTCCTTATCATAAGGAGGGCAATGTGAAGAAGTTAGTAAAGAAAAACCAGATTATCATTACAGCATTGGCGATCATGATCGTTGTGGCAGGGTATCTTAATTTTACCGGACAGGAAATCAGTACCAGCGGTTTGATGAATCTTCGCCATACGGCAGAGCAGAAAAAGGATGACAGTAAGGAGACGGCAGAACAGGCAAAGGACGAAAAGGAGGATGCGGTAGAGACTTCTGCAGGTACAAAAAAGGATGAAGAGGGTGAGAAAGCAGATGATGTACAGGATATTTCCGAGGAGGACATGACAAGTGCGGACTATGAAGTGACCGATCAGGGTGAAATTGTTGCTTCTGAGGAAAATCCGGGTGAGGCGGTTATGGTATCGGGGACACTCAGTAAGGATTATTTTTCTTCTGCGAAGCTTTCCAGAGAGCAGAGCCGCGCGAAAAATAAAGAGACTTTGATGGGGATCATCAACAATAAGGAAATTGCATCAAAGGATAAAAAGGCAGCCGTGAAAGAAGTGGCAGAAATCACGAAGACAGCGGAGCAGGAAGCGGCTGCAGAGCTGATGTTGGAGGCGAAGGGATTTACCGATGCAGTTGTAAGCATCAGTGACGGAACCGCAGATGTGGTCGTAGCATCAGACAATTTAGGGAGCAAGGAAATGGCACAGATTGAGGATATCGTAAAGCGTAAAACGGATGTATCTGCAGAGAACATCGTCATTACTCCGGTCAAAATCAGCAAAAAGAAGTAAGACTTCCGGCAGGGCAATAGTTTTCCGGGAAAGCAGTCTTTGATAAGAAAAAATTCCGTTGGAAAGAAGATTGCAAAAGATGGATAATCTGCTATAATGGGAATTATCAAACAGGTAGGAGGTAATTGTCGTGAGCAGTGAGAAGGAGACAAATGAGCATATCGAAAAAAAGGAGGCTCTCGGTGAGGTCAGGATCGCATCGGATGTGGTTGCTACGATTGCAGGACTGGCTGCAAATGAGGTAGAGGGCGTGTATTCTATGTCAGGAAATATTACCAATGAGATCATTGGGAAGCTTGGCGGGAAAAATATCACAAAGGGCGTCAAGGTGCTGATGGAGGGGAATCTTGTACGTGTGGATATGAGTCTGAACATGAAATACGGACATAGCATACCGAAGGTAGTAGCGCAGGTGCAGGAGAGAGTAAGCCAGCAGATTGAGACGATGACCGGCTTGCATGTACCGGAGGTCAATGTCAGGGTAGCGGGCGTATGCCTCGCTGACAAATAAGATAGGAAAAGGTACATGGCATGACGAAAAGGGAATTTAGGGAAAATATTTACATTATGCTGTTTCAGGTTCCGTTTTATCCGGCAGAGGCGGCACAGGAGCAGGCAGATTTGTTTTTGGAAGATTTAGAAGATGTGCCGGAAAAAGACAAAGGGCGTTTAAGAGAGAATTTTTTTCAAATACTCCCTCATTTGAGTGAGCTGGATGAGAAGATATCCGGTAAGGCAAAAGGGTGGAAGTTAGAGCGCATGGGAAAGGCAGATCTTGCAATTCTCCGGCTTGCTGTATTTGAAATCCTGTATGATGAAAAGGTTCCGAATGCGGTTGCGATCAATGAAGCAGTAGAGCTTGCGAAAAAGTACGGAGGGGATAAGTCCGGGAAGTTCATTAATGGAGTGTTAGGAGCAATCGAGCGGGAAACACAGGAAGAAGAAAAGTCAGAAGAGTAGGAGAATCACAATATGGATTACATACCGGAACAGGTTACTACGGTATCCCAGGTAAATGAATATATTAAAAATATGTTTGTCAGGGAATATGCCTTGCATAATATATGTATCCGGGGAGAAATTTCAAATTATTCTCTGGCATCCTCCGGACATCTTTACTTTACACTAAAGGATGAGGTATCTGAGCTGCCGTGTGTGATGTATCGGTCTGCTTTAAGTAAGGTGGATTTTCAAATGAAAAGCGGACAGAGTGTGGTTGTACAGGGCAGCATTACTACTTATGAGAAAAAAGGAAGATATCAGTTTCAGGTTCAGAAGGCTTATAACGCCGGAAAAGGTGAACTTTATGAAAAATATGAACGTCTCAAAAAGCGCCTCGGAGAAGAGGGGCTTTTTGATGAAGCCAGAAAAAAAAGCATACCATTATATGTCCGTAAAATAGGTGTTGTCACTTCGGCGTCCGGGGCAGTGATTCATGATATCTGTGATATTTCGAAAAGGCGGAATCCTTTCGTGCAGATCTGCCTATATCCTGCAATGGTGCAGGGAGAGGGAGCACACCGGACGATCATCCGGGGAATCCGGTATTTTGAAGCTACAGATGTTGATGTGATCATTATCGGCCGTGGCGGAGGTTCCTTGGAGGATTTGTGGGAATTTAATGAGGAAGAGCTTGCCTATGTGATTGCGGATTGTGAAAAGCCGATTATTTCGGCAGTTGGACATGAAACGGATTTTTCCATCTCGGATTTTGCAGCGGATCTTCGTGCGGCAACGCCTTCAGAGGCCGCAGAGCTGGCGGTGTTTGATTATGAAAAGTTTTTGAAAGAGCTGCGGCAATACGAGGCTGCTTTACATCAGCAGATGGGGAATAAAATACAGACATTAAAGTTAAAGACAGCGCAGTATACAAAAAATCTGGAACATTTGAGCCCGACGGAACATATCAAGAGGCAAAGATTAAGACTGGATAGCATTGAGGTAAAATTGAAGAATTTTATGCAGCAGAGGCTTGAGAAAAACAAGCACAGACTGGCATTGTGCATAGAAGAATTAAAGGGGCTGTCTCCCTTATATAAGCTGCAGGCAGGCTATGTCTATGTAGAAGACGAAAAAGGCAGGCAGATACGTACAGCGTCAGAGGTAGAGACCGGACAGGCTTTGGAACTGACATTCAGCGATGGTAAGGTAACTGCCCTGGCACAGGGGAAAATCCTGAAGGAGTAGGCGGGAATTTACAGACAATGTGGAAATATGTTTCATGGATTTTTCCGGACAGGAAATGGAGGAACTATGTCAAAAAAGGTTACGATTGAAGGAAATTTTGAAAAATTAGATGAGATCATTACAGAACTGCAGGGGGACAAGCTTACCTTGGAAGAATCATTTCAAAAATATGAGGAAGGCATGAAATTAGTGAAAAGCTGCAGCGATGCGATTGATAAGGTGGAAAAGAAACTGATTACTATAAGTGGAGGAGAAGAGGAAAACTGATATTGCAGAGCGTTTTCCTAACAGGGGAATATGAGTGATTTGTTGGAACAGATTGGTAGGTCCGGAGATATCAAAAAGATTGCTCCGGCGGATTATCCGAAGCTTGCAAAGGAGATACGGAGATTTTTAGTCCGGAGTGTCAGCAGGACCGGCGGGCATTTGGCTTCTAATCTGGGAGTGGTAGAGCTTACGATGGCGCTTCATCTTTGTGCGGAGCTTCCGAAGGACAAGATTATCTGGGATGTCGGACATCAAAGCTATACTCATAAGCTTTTGACGGGAAGAAAGGACGGATTTTCATTTTTAAGACAGTTCGGGGGGATGAGTGGTTTCCCGAGCCGTGAGGAAAGTGAATGTGATGTTCTGGATACGGGACATAGTTCGACTTCGATTGCGGTTGCTCTCGGGCTTGTGAAAGCAAGGGAACTGAAGAAGGAGAAAGAGACAATTTTTGCGGTGATCGGTGATGGTGCCCTATCGGGAGGAATGGCATATGAGGCATTGAATAATGCGGCCAGATTAAATTCCAATCTGATCATTGTTCTAAATGACAATCAGATGTCCATTTCGAAAAATGTAGGCGGAATGTCGAATTACCTTGGGAATATCCGGACGAATGCAAGCTATACCGGATTAAAGGAAGAGGTAGAAAGAGCTTTGAAAAAAATGCCGGGAATCGGAGATAAGCTGACAGAACGAATACGCTCAGCAAAGGATGTGTTAAAGCGTCTTTTGATTCCGGGGATGCTTTTTGAGGATATGGGGATTACTTACATAGGTCCGATTGATGGACATGATATCGGACAGATGGTAAAGGCATTTCGCAATGCAAAGAAATTACAGAAAGCCGTGCTTGTCCATGTTGTGACACAGAAGGGAAAAGGTTATCTTCCGGCACAGGCTGATCCGGCGGCTTTTCATGGAGTGGCGCCGTTCCATATTAAGGATGGTGTTCCTAAAAATGCTGAGGAAAAAAGGCTTACCTATACAAAGGTCTTTCGTGATACAATACTGGAAGAAGCAAAGAAAAACGAGGAACTTACGGCAATTTGTGCAGCTATGCCGGAGGGAACCGGAGTGCTTGCATTTGCAAAGGAATATCCAAAGCGGTTTTCGGATGTAGGGATTGCAGAGGAATATGCAGTTACTTTTGCGGCAGGACAGGCCGCGGGCGGATTGCATCCTGTGGTGGCAATATATTCTACCTTTTTGCAGCGTGCATATGATCAGATTTTGCATGATGTCTGTCTGAATAATCTGCCTGTAGTATTTGCAATCGACCGGGCCGGACTGGTGGGAAGTGACGGAAAGACACACCAGGGGATTTTTGATTTGGCTTTTCTTTTGCAGATGCCGAATATCACGGTGCTTGCACCTAAAAATGCCTGGGAGTTAAAGGAAATGCTTCGGTTTGCTTTTCTGCAGAAGGGACCTGTGGCAGTTCGTTATCCGAGAGGGGAGGCCTGTCTTTCTTTTGAGGAATACCGTACACCGGTCGAAAAGGGAAAAGCAGAGTGGCTGCAACGAGGAGAAGGGATTGCTCTTTTACCGCTTGGAAGTATGGTGGAGACTGCTATGGAGGCAGCAGCGGTTCTGACGGAAAAGGGAATGAAGCCTTCTGTAGTAAATATGAGGTTTGCGAAGCCTTTTGATACAGTGCTTTTAGAAGAACTGAAAAAAGAACATACGTGGATTGTTCCAATGGAAGAAGGAGTGATAAGTGGGGGATTTTGCGAAAAGATTGCCGCATATTATCAGGGGGCAGATCAGATTTCTGTTTTGAAAATTGCTCTTCCGGATCAGTTCATTGAGCATGGGCCGGTTACAAAGCTGAAGGAAAAATATGAAATCGATGCAAAGAGTATTGTCGGAAAAATCATGGAAATGACAGAAAAGAGTGGAGCAGATTTGTATGGATAGCGAAAGAAAGAAGAAGATTCGGTTAGATGTGCTTTTGGTCAAAAGAGCCCTGGCTGAGTCCAGAGAAAAAGCAAAAGCACTGATCATGGCGGGGAATGTTTTTGTTGGTGGTGAGAGGGAAGATAAAGCAGGAACTATGGTTCCGGAGGATGCGGGTATTGAACTTCGGGGAACGAAGTTAAAATATGTAAGCAGAGGCGGGTTTAAGTTAGAAAAGGCAGTAGAGCTATGGAATCCGCCGTTAAAAGATGCTGTCTGCATGGATGTCGGATCTTCTACGGGTGGTTTTACTGACTGCATGCTGCAAAATGGGGCAAAAAAGGTCTATGCAGTCGATGTCGGTACGAATCAGCTTGCATGGAAATTAAGAAGTGACGAGCGGGTGATTTCTCTGGAAAAAACGAATGTACGTTATATTACGAAAAAAGAGGTGCCGGAAGAAATATCTTTTGCTTCGGTTGATGTTGCGTTCATCTCTTTGACAAAGGTACTTTTGCCGGTGCACGCATTGCTTGCCCCGCAGGGCAGAGTTGTCTGTCTTGTAAAACCGCAGTTTGAGGCAGGGAAGGAAAAGGTAGGGAAAAAAGGGGTTGTCCGGGAAAAAAGCGTACACAGAGAAGTGCTTGGTACTGTGATGACTTATGTGTTATCGATTGGCTTTCGGATATTGGAGCTTTCCTTTTCTCCGGTGAAGGGACCGGAGGGAAATATCGAATATCTGCTGTACATAGAAAAGAAAAGGGAGTTTGAAAAGGAGAGTTTTGATGAGGAACATGAAGCAGATGAACCTGCAGGTGCTCAGGCAGCTCTTTGCGATAAGCTTGTGTGCCTGATCAGAGAAACCGTTGATGCGGCGCATGGGGAACTGGTATAGGAGAAGGCTGTTTGAAATGGAGGTTTTGATGAAATATTTTTGCATCATTACAAATAGTGATAAAAATGAGAATAATGGTATCGTAGAGCATATCGTCGGGTATTTGGAAGGCAGATCATGTACCTGCTTTGTCCTGGAAAACAAAAAAACGTTGTCGAAGGGGATGGTTCATTTTACGGACATAGGGAAAATTCCGGAGGAGACAGAGTGTGTGATCGTTCTGGGGGGAGATGGCACGATGATTCAGGCTGCGATCGATCTGGTGCATAAGGATATTCCCATACTGGGAGTGAATACCGGGACACTTGGATTTTTGACAGAAATTGACAAGGATGAAATCGAGCCGGCTCTTGACCGTCTGTTAAAGGGAGAATATGTGATTGAAAGCAGGATCATGTTAAAGGAGAGCAGGATGTTTTTACAGCCGGACAGTCGTTCTTCCTGCTATGCATTAAATGATATGGTGATCAGTAAGCGGGGTGGCTGCCGGCTGATCACAATCCGGGTTTATGTAGATGATGAGCTGGAGGATATCTATACGGCAGATGGGATTATCATTGCAACACCAACCGGCTCTACCGGCTATAATCTCTCGGCGGGCGGACCTGTTATGGCGCCGAATACACATGCGATGGTAGTGACACCGATCTGTGCTCATTCCTTAAATAA
>CADBMH010000078.1 GCA_902795705.1 uncultured Lachnospiraceae bacterium
AAATCTACGATTTAACTGGGCTACCAGGATTCGAACCTGGAAATGCCGGAGTCAGAGTCCGGTGCCTTACCATTTGGCGATAGCCCATTATCCTGCTCTTGCAAGCACTTCTATAGTATACACTATTATTTTAGATTTTGCAAGTATTTTTTTTAACAATTCACATTTCGTCCAATAAGCTTTTCTTGACATTGTTCCTGTTCCTATAGTAAAATAGGTCGTAATAATATTTCATATTTGGATTGGAGTTGATTTTTTGGATTCGAGTGACGCCTCGCGTATTATCATTTTAGTGATTTTATTACTGCTTTCTGCATTTTTCTCATCTGCAGAAACCTGTTTAACAACCGTAAATAAAATGCGCATGAAGAGCATGGCAGAGGAAAAAGTAAAAAACGCTGCCCTTGTTTTAAAATTAATCGAAAATCCAACCAGATTACTCAGCGCTATTCTTATCGGAAATAATATCGTTAATCTGACTGCATCTTCACTTACAACCTCCTTTGCGATCACACTTGCCGACCGCATGAATTATCCGAAGCTTGTAAGCCTGGTGACAGGAATTGCAACCGGTATATTAACGATTCTGATTCTGATCTTCGGCGAGATCCTGCCGAAATCGATTGCATCCATAAAGGCAGAATCCATGTCCTTACTGTATGCAAAGCCGGTCTATTTTGTGACAGTTCTTTTGACACCTCTCTCCTTTTTAATGAATAAATTTTCTGACGGTGTGCTGCTTATCTTCCACATTGATCCGAAGGATAAGCCGGTTATTACAGAAAACGAACTGCTTACGATTGTCGATGTCAGTCATGAGGAAGGGATTATCGAAAGCGAGGAACGCCAGATGATTGAAAATGTGGTGGACTTCGGGGATTCCCTCGCAAAGGATGTCATGGTTCCGAAGATGGATGTTGCATTCGTCAGCGTCGATGCTTCCTATGACGAATTAATAGATACCTATACCGAATACAAATTCACCCGCATGCCCGTATATAAAGAAAGCCGGGATAATATTGTCGGAATCATTATTTTAAAGGACCTCTTTTTCTATCAGGGCGAAAAAGAGGACTTCTCCATTGTTTCCATTATGCGAGAGCCCTATTTCACTTATGAATACAAAAAGACTTCCGAGCTTTTCATAGAGATGAAAAAAGAGTCCATCCCTATGGCGATTGTATTAAATGAATACGGATCCACCTCCGGTATCCTGACCTTAGAGGATTTGTTAGAAGAAATTGTCGGAGAAATCCGTGACGAATACGACGAGGAAGAAGAGGACGATATCACGAAAATTGACGAAGACGAATATATCCTGCTCGGCTTTGCAAAATTAGACGATATCAACGAAGCCTTAGATATTTCCCTTGAATCAGAAGACTATGATTCTATCGCAGGACATATTATCAACCTTTTAGATCATTTCCCGGAAGCCGGCGAAACGGTTAGTGATGAATTTGCAACCTACACCGTTCTCGAAGCAGAAAAGAATAAAATCGATAAGGTTCATATCAAGCTGCTTCCCAAGGATATTGAAGATGAAACCGAAGAAGAAGCTTAGAAATTACATAAAAAAGCTGTCAACCCATGACAGCTTTTTTCTATGTATATAGAAAAATAAATGGAATCATGAAATATTATCCGGCTTACAATCCTCATAAATACATTTACTGATTTTTTGTCCCAACGCCCGGTCAATCGCACCGCCGCTAAAGTCAGAGATACACCTTCTGAAATTACACTGTTCGATGGAGCCGAGTTTTCCATACATCAGGATACCGGCACCACTCTTTGCGCGGCAGTTTACAAATACACTTTTTTTAATATCACCATTCTGCGCATACACTGCACCATCCTGACAGAAATTAAAAATACATTCATTGATATCCGGAGAAAATGCATCATAGATGGCTCTTCCGCCTTTTGTGTTTCGAAACAGCGATTTTGTAACTGTCATCCGACAGCCGGAAGCATAGATTCCACCACTTTTTCCCATACCGTTAAATTCACAGTGATGGATCGTACACGCCTTGCTGTGTTCTAAAATAAGCATATCCTGCTCCATAAGATTTTTATTGATCAGCTTCACATTTTTCATCTGAATCGTCCCCCTGCAGCGGATCGGATAACTCAGATAGATATTTGCATTTTCTATGATCAGCCTTCCGGCAGACTCTACAATAAGCGGAGAATTGATCACCGTAGAAACCATGATCCGATACTCTCCCACAATCTGAAGCGTAGAAAGCTTTTCCAAATACTGTACCGTCTCTCCTCCGGATGGCGAACAACGTTTATACTGAAGATGATGTACATTTGCACGCACTAATCCCCGATAAAAAATTGCTGCACCGTATTCTGCCACATTACATTCCGTAAATGTACAATTGGTAATCTTCGCTCCCTCTATTGCAAAGATCGCACCTCCCTTTTTCGCCTCACAATTTCGAAATTTGCAGCCTTCCATGATCGCATTCGGTGTCTGGATCATCAATGCTCCGCCGTCCTCATGCGAATAACAGTCCGTGAAAGTAGAGTTTTTCACACAAATCGCATATCCCCAGAAACGAATTGCAGCACCTCTCGTCGTCTGATAGATACTGGAATTATCCATATAAAGCTCTCCGGCCTCCGCACGCACCATCATTCCCAGATTACGGCAGTCTACCTCACTGTTGATGATCGTAATCCTGCTGTATGCATTTTTCATATTCACACAGGCTCTATGGCGGTCACCCTTTCTGATCACCTTGCTGTCCTCAATCCTGAGATTACCGCCCTCTAAAAGAATATTTCCGAAAATCCTGACCTCCGCATGGTCAAACACAAGCTCCATACCGGTTCGTAAGACCAAATCCTCATAGATGACACAGCGCTCTACAATACGAACCTCTCTTTCTGCATTTAACATCTGCTGGTTACATTCAATCGTCTCCCAAAGCTGCATAATGTAATATTTCATATCAACCGGAGACAGTTCCATCCCCTGTGTATGCATCTGATGCAAAAGCTCTCTGGAGCTTGTCACATCCTCTAACTGAGCTGCTTTAGCAAACTCTAATAAAAGCCTCTGCGCCTGCTTTGATACCCCGAACATTTTTCCAAACAGTTCTACAGATTCTACCGCCTCATCCTTGATCGTCTCATTGACAATACTCACATTCAGCATATCTAAAAGCAATAAATACTTTTCTCTGTCCGTTTCAAAATGCTCTAAAAAATAATCGATGACCGTACTGTTTTCTTTCGAATAGCGAAGCACCTTGGACATTGCATCGGAATCCAGACGAAACCCTGCAGATAGCAGGCGCTGTAGTTCAAAATTATTTAACGGACTGTTTAAACGATCCAGCTCTGCCTGCATGAACACTGCTGCTCCATATAAAATCCGATACTCTATAGGCTTTATATACAACGGATGCTTTGGTGTCATCCACATTTTTTTTCTTTGATTAAATTTCGTCAGGTTATCTATGATCATAGCTGCCTCCAAACAAAATGCCAAACTCCCGATAATAAACTTCTCAATAAGAAACAAAAATAAATCATGAAAAATTCTAGCGAATTTTCAAAATAAAGTCATCCTCGTACCGGTTAAAAAATTCATTTCCCTCCGGTTCACACATTCCACAGACACAATCCCTAACCACCTGACCTAACTTCTGATATTTAAAATAGATCGCTGCGCCAAGATATTTTGCCTTGCACCTTCGGAAAGAGCTTTCCTTTACTAAAACATTTCCAATCGAATCCGAAAGGATTGCTGCTCCGTATTCCGCTTCCGAATCCGAAAAATCACAATGTGTGATTTCCAAAGAAGCTGCTGCAGAAGCAAATAAGAAACCAAGCTCTGCCTTTATAAAACTGCAATTTAAAAATCTTGCATGTGTTCCGGTAAATTCAATCATTCTGGCATTTGCAGAATGCCAAAACTCTGTTTCATGCGCTAAGAGTCTGCCGGAATTCTGTTTTAAAAAACCACAGCTATTCTTACAATCAATCGTCGAATACTCGATCTGCATGACTGCAACATCTTTTAGCTCCAGAAAAAATTCTTTTTCACATGCAGACACCTGAATCGTCGAATGCGAAATCCTCACTCTGCCGCCATCGACATAAATGCTTCCTTCGATTACCACATCTGCATCGGTAAATAGCAAAGACGCACCGCGTTCCACCCTGATATCCCCTTTGATCGTCGTCGGCTTATCAATCAGCATTGTCTTTCCTAATGCGACCGTTATATCCTTATATGTATCACTTTCCTTAAACTCCGGAAAAAAATATTTTAGTGTTTTGTAACGAATATCAAAACCGCTTTTTCGAAATTCCCGATAGAGCGTGCCCGCATACAGAACATCTTTTTTCATTACTGCTTCATGAAAACGACCAAAAAAGGAAATCTCCGCTTCCGACATATGAAAGATCTGTCTGTAATTCTCCATCACCTTGTCGCAATATTCTTCCGACCATACCGCTAATGAATATAATTGATATAAATCAAGCATAAAGCAATACTGTACTTCCTTTGTACGCAAAACCTTGATGGTTTCAGACAAACGAAATTCAAAATTATTATTTAAGTCTACTAAAATCTTATCTCTCTGCTCCTTTGGAAGCGCCAGACATTCCAAAAAGAATTGAAACTGATCCGATAATTCCGTAATGGACTTCATACTTCCCAGTGCCATTACCCCGATTCCATAAGCATACAAATAACGAAACCCGATGCTCCGATCTGCAAATGGGTGATTCACACGCTCTAATTCGTTATGTCGTTCCTTTAAATACTCTAAAATATCCATTTCAGATCCCTTTCCTTCGTTTTCCGCCTCTGTTTTTTCCATTTTATTCCACAACAGTACAATGTATCACTTTATTATACTATCTATTTCTCATAAGTGCAAGAAAACTCTGAATGAAATCTTTTTTATGCGCGAAGAAGTGCCTGATCTCCCATCCTTTTCGCCAGCTTTTTCATTTCCTGCCTTTCATGGATATTTCTGAGTATCATTGCCTCTGCTCTCTTGGCATATCGGATGAAATATGTAATTTCCTTATTTCCCGCTTTCCGGTAATTCAAATTCAGAAAATGCAGCAGCTTCCCCTTTGACAAAGCAGCTCCTAACTCCATATTCATCGGAATCACTCCAACCTTATTATATGAAATGTGATATTCATGACAGATCTTAGTCAGATTCCAGGAAAGCTCAGGAACATAGTTCCCCAATAAATAAACAGACTTTTCCTGTATAGACTCATACTCAGAAAAAAAATGCTCTAGCTCCTTGGGATTTTGTGTAAGATTAACTACAACCAGATCAGCCTCATTTAGAATTAAATTAGAACTTAAATTTCGATTTGTCTCTGTATCAATAAAGACAAAATCTGCTAATTGCTCCAAAGCAAAAAACAAATCTCTGTAAACCAGATTAAACTCATAATCAAATACCTCTCTGTTTACAATACTGCTTTGGGGCAGATATTTCATATCGGTAAACAAAAGCGGAAGCAGACTCTGTCTGACTACCTTCTCCTCCACTTCACCCGAATAGATCCGCTTCAATGCGTGCTCCATTCCGTTTCTGCCGTAGTAGGCTCCCTGCTCTCTTATGTGTTTTTTCTGTTCGGGTTCGATCAAAATATCCGAAAGCCCTTTCAGATTATAGTGATTCTCAAGCAAAATACTTTTTCCCTTTCCGCCCATTGCAGCCAACGCAGAAATGCACGCCATATTCGTCGTAACCCCTGCATCCCCCCGCATAGGACTCCAAAAACTTATCTTCATTCGTCCCCCTATTCCTATACAACGCCATATTATGCTATAAGTATTATATATTGTACCCTTTCGCTTTTATATGATAGACGAGGAAATCTCATTCGTAAAGTACTTTCTTTTATTTTTCTGATTTTCTCCACATCGCACAAAGCATTCGGGAGCGATTTTGTCTATAATTACAAAAAAAATCATTTTCAAAGCAACAATCAATATGATATGCCACTTTAAAAATGATTATCAAAAATCATAAAATCCCACTGATATATATTATGAAAAAAAACACGAAAAGCTTTATGCAGTTTTTCCGTCCTTTTCACTCCATGCACAGCAAAACGATACATCAAACCAAGCATTTCCCGCCAGTCCTCCTCCAACAGCCGGGGCACAGACATTCTTTTCAAAAAAATAAATAAATAAAAAACAGAAAGCTCTCCACACACCTGAATATAATTATCACCGGCACTTTCCTCAGGGCACTCCAGATAACGGCTGTAGATACGATACTTAAAGTAAGATTCTGCCACCTGCTGCCATCTTTCCCCCGTCTCCTGATGAAATATTTCAAAATCCGCCTGCTCTTCCATATCTGTTTCATAGTAGGAAAGCAGCTCAAGAATCTCATCTCTCTTCGGGACATGCTCTGCCAAAATAAAATCCAGCAAAATATCTGCAAGCTTTTCAAAGTAGGCCGGAACAAATCTTACCTTTTCTGTATGCTGTAAATTCCTGTTCCGTTCCCTATGCATCTGCTCTGCGAAAGAAAGAACCTCCGCACAAAAGGGAAGCTTATGAATGGACAGCTTCGTTCTGTTTCCTTCCTCAGCCTGTTTATAAAAAGACGGCATGTCGTTCAGGAGCAAGCGAGACACGACCGGACAGGAAGCCGCCATGGAAAAATACATGCATTCTTCATTCTTCCAATAAATACGCGGATATTTCCTGCAGGTATTACATAACATCTCCTCCGAAGTATTCCTTTGAATCCTGCACAGACCATCCTCTTCAAGCATCATGCAGTCTCCGTCCTTGTTTCGTTTGAAATAATATTCCTGTCCTTTTTTCTGTATATGCCCGAGAATATTCTCCCGAAGCCAGACAGGTTCCATCTCTAAAAAGCGTTCATAGTCCTTCCCGGAGACTAAAATATCCCAGCCCGAACAGCAGGTATCCGGACACGCCCCTGCCAGGCAGGAAAATGACGAAAACAGATCAATGAAATAATATTCCATATGCCTAAAAAATCAATTCGGATTTACGCTTTAAAAGAGTAACACCTTTCGCGATCACCGCAGTACCGAAAGCAATCCCTGATACAATCATCAAAATACCGACAACAACATTAAACACTCCTACCGAGCCCATTGATTTATAGATTTTTTCCATGTCAAATCCTCCAAATACTTTTCATATACTTCCCACATGCTGCTAATAGATGGAATATCTTTTCCTCACAAAACCTTATCATTTCACACCGTATTCCTCATAATACGCGTCAATCGCCTTCTTTATCCTGTCATCGATCAGCACCCTTCCGAGACACTCTTTATGATACAGACATTCAACAACCTCATCCATCGTCACGATTGCATTTGCTTCAAATCCGTATGTTTCCCGAATCTCATCAAGCGCACTGGCATTGGAAGAAAGCCCTCTTTCCATACGGTTCAAAGAAACCATCAGTCCTATGATCTGTACATCTCCCTGTGCCTGAATAATCGGAAATGTCTCGGCAATCGATTTTCCGGATGTCGTCACATCCTCAATGATCACAACCTTATCGCCATCCTTTATTTTGCTGCCAAGTAAAATTCCGGTATCTCCGTGATCCTTGATTTCCTTGCGGTTTGAGCAGTAACGAATCTCCTTCCCATACAGCTTAGAAAAAGCAATCGTTGTTGCTACGCTAAGCGGAATCCCCTTGTAAGCCGGTCCAAAAAGCACGTCAAAATCATCTCCATAATGCTCATGGATTGCCTTAGCATAATATTCCCCTAGACGCATTAACTGGGAACCTGACACATAGGCTCCTGCATTCATAAAAAACGGTGATTTCCTCCCGCTTTTTAAAGTAAACTCTCCGAATTTCAAAACATCACTCTCTACCATAAACTCGATAAACTCTTTTTTGTAATCTTCCATATCTAAAAAACCTCCTGTTTTTCTTTGCTTTTAGGCACCCCCACCAGACTCCTGACAGTACATCAAAATATCATGTTGCCACCCGTCGGCTCCATGTGGCACATGAAATCCTTTTCATTATAGCATTTCAGATTTGTTTTATCAAACACTAACGAGCTTTTTCATTCGACTTTCTCTTCTCTTGTTCTCTTTTTCTTCACATGATGAAGTGTACAAATAAAAGAAATCACGCCATCCTTCCATTCCACCTTTAAGCTTCCCTTATATTTTGCAGTCAGGCTTTCCGCAATCGACAAGCCGACTCCGTATCCTCCCTTATCGATATTATGTGATTCATCCTCCCTGTAAAAGCGCTCAAAAAACTTGCTGTAATCCACATTTTCCCCCTCAGCATAGGCATTTGAGACCGTAACCTTAAAATATTTTCCTTTCGCCAAAGTTTCTACTGAAATTTCCCCGTTTTCGTCACAATATTTGATCGCATTATCAATTAACAAAGAAACAAGCTGCCTTAAATCCGCCTCCCGCATCACCGCTTCCAAATCCGGCGCGATTTCGCTTTTCATCGTCTTCCCATCCTGAGCTGCCACCGGCTCAAAGGTTTTGACCGTCTCTGTCACGATTTCAGAAACCGAGACCACCCGGACAGGCTCATCATTGTCCTGTTCCTCTGCACGGACAATACGGATCAAATTTTGAATCAGTCCGTTCATCCGCTCTACCTGCTTCATCGTCGAACGGTTCCACTCATTTTCCCCATTTAACATCTGCTCTACTTCCATGTTGGCTTTGATCACCGACAAAGGAGTTTTCAGTTCGTGGCTTGCATTGGTCATAAACCGGTCCTGCATCTCAATATTGTCGATCTCCTTTTTCACAATCTGTTTGGAGAAAAACCGAACCAGGAACAGGGTTGCCAGACTTCCGAAACCAATCAGGAGCAGCGCTGTATAAAACAGACGATTCACAGCATAAATCTGTCTGGAGGACTCAATATAAGCCACGATCGTGCCGCCGCCTTTTCTGCCTGCCACCTTATAGTAATATGTCTCTACTCTTCCAAAAGTGAAACTTCTGTTTAAAGCAATCTCAGCATATCGCTCTGCCTCACTTGAAGTCACATCAGAGATGTGACCGTTTTTCACTAATTCCAGATTCATATCCTTATCATAAAGAACCGCAAAATATCGCAGCGAATACGGAAACTCAGAGGAGGTATGCATCCAACTCTCCACGACAAAGGTATTTCTAAGGGAATCAAAAAAATCCTCCTCCGAATCATCTTCTTCCGAGCTATCCTCAGAGGAGCTTTCAGAACGATTCCCGGAACTGCTTCCGTCAGATTTCTCATTTTTAACCCGCTTCAGATCCCCGTCATTTTCCACAATGTAATTTAAGGTTGCCCGAATTTCACTCTGCGTTGCAAAGAAATTTGCCAGATACATGATTCCGCCAATCAAAACAATCACGATAAAAAACGAAAGAGATGCCACAACGATAAATTTTTTTCTAAGCTTTTCAATATTTCGTTTATTCAAACTGATACCCCCTGCCGGACTGTCCGAAAACTTTCTGAAATATTTTTAATTCCACAACATATAGTGCATTTTGCAAAATTATTAACACCATAACAGCCATGATACTATCTGTTTATCCGTACCAATTGATAACTTGCTCCTCTCTCACCGTCAATCTGTGCTGAAGAAGATATAGAGGTCAGCTTTCGGTTCAGATAGGAAACATATAACCAGACCGTGTCACTGACTGCCTCCGGTTCATCTGCCCATACATGCTCCAACAGGTAATCCGTATCAAGCGGATGCTCCGCATTCATAATGAGCGTCCGCAAAAGCTCATATTCCTTGATAGACAGTCGGACTGCATTGATACAGGAAAGCTCAAAGTTTGCTTCCTTTAGCTGCAAATCCGCAAAGGTAAGATCCTCACCGCTATATCTGGTGCGTCTTCTGGTCATCGCGCGGATTCTTGCCAAAAGCTCCTTCATCGCAAAAGGCTTTGTCAAATAATCATCCGCCCCGGCATCTAAGCCTGTCACCCTGTCATCAACCTCTGTCTTTGCCGTCAGTAAAAGAACCGGTGTAATGATATTACTCTCTCTGGCTTCTTTCAAAACACCAAGACCATCTAACTTTGGCATCATGATATCCAAAATGATCATATCATATCCGTTACTCCTGATATGCTCAAGTGCTTCCTCTCCGT
>CADBMH010000079.1 GCA_902795705.1 uncultured Lachnospiraceae bacterium
TGCGCTTATTGTTCCTACTGTCTATGTAGGTAAGCAATGCTAAAAGCAACATACTGCTGTAAATAACTAAGGTCAAAACTTCGTATGTACTCATTTGCACCACCTCCCTTCTGATGAGACTCCAAAGGGAGATTAACCACACCTTGTATCACGATTGCTCCATATCCTTATTATAACATATGATATAGTGCAAATCAATCTTTTTTCGAACAAACATTCGATTCTTTTGTTTTTAAATCATAAACCTTTCCATCACTAACCAATGAATAAAAATCCTACAAATTTTTCTATTTCAGTCAACATTTTCTTTATATGTTCAAAAAGGCTATGATCTTGTCCTCCCCAATAAACAAACGCAAATGTTATAGCTGCTAAAAAAATGCGCCCCAAATAACATCACAAAACTTCTATTCCATCTTCATCTACACCACTAAGCGGTCTAAATTGTCCATAATCCTCATCATCGTCCTCTGATAATTTCCAAAGAACATCTTTTATTCTCTCCCACTCTTTTTCATCATCAACTCCCTGTAATTTAGGTTCTCCTTCTGAACGATCAATACTTGATACATATAAAGTTGATTCTCCATCTTCTCCCTTTTCATCTCTTGTATAAACAATATATTCTTTTTTATTATCCTTAAACTCAAAAGCCAAAATCACTTCAACTTCTTCCTCTGAGCCGTCCTCAGCAACAATAGTCATAATATCCTTTTCAAAATCTTTATCCACATCTTCTGTAATGGTTTCTAAAGCAATTTTTTCACTAGTAAAAAATAAAATTTTCATTCTGAACATTCAAATTTTTCCTAAACGGTAATTGAATTCTTAATCATCATCTCTATAACATTCTTCATTAAACTCACAAAAGTTTACCAACACTTCATATAATTCTGGATACACTTCAACTTGAAGGGCATGATACAATGACAAGCCTAACTGCGTAAAAAAGGCTTGTCCAGTTAATATATATTCATATTCATTTCCACTATCGTAGAAAGATTCCATTTCATATTGCTGTGTTCCTACCTGAAATATTGCTTTTCTTTTTTTATATGAAAATATGTCATTTTCATCATATATCTGACTAATCTTTAATAGACCTATTTCGTCCAATAAATTTATCTCTTGTTGCGTTGGACAATATCTTTGATATCTAGTTAAAAGTTCTGATAATTCACCATATTCTGTTGATGCTACTTTATTCTCAAGAATTTTATTTAAAATATCATCATATAATACTAACGGTATTTCAAATATCCCCATATCATCGTCATTCAAAAGATATGTCAATGTACATATCTTCTGAAAAGTTGCTGCCGTATCTTTATCTAACAAAGAAAAAACATTAAGCATAGCCTTTGAAATACTTCCATTTTCTATATGTTCCCTTACCAATATCCTCGCCCATATCTCTTGCATCTGCTCATCAGAAACATTAGACACCAATTCGTCATAATATGCCAACCAATCATCATCTGGTTTTTCAATTTTTTTCTCTTTTGACTTATCAGCAATACGCTCCGCTTTCTTATAAATTTTGAATTTATTTTTTGCTTGTTTCTTGATTTTGTGAACCGACATCAACATTCCGATTTTTTCATAATCTTCTTCTGAAAGTTCACCATTTTCTATTATTATCTCATCAATAAAATCATTTATCTTTCTATTTCTTGATGTAAGATCAAAATAAATTTCATTTAATCCTAGCGACAATTTAAAATCGGCCATAAACTATACCTCCATCTAACTATTGTGAGCCTTCGAATAATTTGTCTTTCGACTTATTACATTTGAAACCAACTATATAAATACCAGTTATAAAATATTTACAACATTTTTAATTGTTTTCTTTTTTAATAATCTTATTTCCTAAAACTTCAAGTTTTCGAAAATCATGTTTTCCGTTTGATGTATAAGGCATTTTATCAATTTGCTCAAAATAAAACGGAATTTCATAATCTGGCAATTCTTCTTTACATTTTCTAATTATTTTGTCCAAAACATCATTGATTGTTATATTTTCTTCCAATTCAACAAATGCCATTGGAACACTAACAAATTTTTCATCATCTACACCCACCACTACACATTCTTTAACATACGGCAATGATATAATTACCTCCTCTATTGTATCTGGTGCTATTTTAAATCCTTCTTTCCTGATTAATCTTCTACTTCTACCAATCGGTGTTACATAGCCTTCTGAATCAATTACGCATATATCTCCAGTTTTTACCCATTGTTTCCCCTGCTCATCCATTACTTTTATTTTTTTAGTTTCTTCTTCATTATTTAGATATTCAACAAACAAATTATCCGATGAAACATATAATTCACCTTCTCTGCCAAATTCAACTTCTTTCTCTGTTTCAGGATCAACAAATTTAATATCTATACCATGCATTGGAATGCCAACAGTTCCGGGTTTATTAGCATACATTGGTGTAACTATCGTAGGACCTAAACATTCATTATTCCCAAAGCCATTGATAATTGGAACATCAAATGCCTGCTGCATATCTATTAATTCTTCGGCACTGATCCTATCTCCTCCAGAACCAAATACTTTTGCTCTCTGAAGTCCATTCATCACTCTGTTCCATTCATCAAATTTTATATTTAGTTCCCTTTTTATTTTGGGATCACCACTTAACTTTAAATGAACAATATCATTCTTCAACTGATTTAGCCGTGCATATATGTATCTATAGTGTAATGGAGCAGCGAATGATATATCAAATTTTCCTAAATCATTATAAACTGTACTCTCATCCACAAACGGAGTCATCTCTGCCTTCATTGTAAAAACCATACTACAGTAAATCGAATTGGCGAGTCCATATATTATAAATGGCGGTACTGCTACATATATTGTATTCCCCTTATAAAATGGCAAATCTAAATATGCCATCTTTTGAATCTGCGAATTAAAATTTCTTTCTGTATGAACAATCTGTTTTGCTTTTCCA
>CADBMH010000080.1 GCA_902795705.1 uncultured Lachnospiraceae bacterium
GGGAGGAAAGGCATGAAAGCAATATGTGTGGATGATGAACGCCTGATTGCAGAGGATGTGGCGGATATGTGCGAAGCACTTCCGGAGATTGATGAGGTAAAGTGCTTTGTCCGGGCAAATGAAGCACTGGCGTATCTGGAGGAGGCAAAAGTTGATCTTGCCCTCTTAGATATAGATATGCCGGGGATGAATGGAATCGAACTGGCGGCGCGGATCAAGGAACGGACACCGGAAACGGCGGTCATTTTTCTGACCGGCTATCCGGAATATGCCGTGGATGCTTTTACTGTCCGTGCTTCGGGCTATCTTATGAAGCCTGTCACGAAAGAGGCACTGGCAAAGGATGTGAGCTATGCCCTTGCAGGGAAGGAAAAGAAACCGTTCGGACATATCTTTGTAAAGACATTCGGGAAATTTGCTGTTTTTGTGGATGGAGAGGAAGTCAGGTTCAAGATGGCAAAGTGCAGGGAAATTTTAGCATACCTGATTGACAGGCAGGGAACCGGCGTGACCAGAAAGGAAGTATTTTCTGTGATCTGGGAGAACCGTGCCTATGACAGAAAGATGCAGAAGCAGTTAGATGTATATATCCGGAGTCTGCGGGATACCTTACGGGAGTATGGGATTGGGGAGATATTTGAACTTTCCAGGGGAACCATGCGTATCCTGCCGGAGTATTTTACCTGTGATGCGTATCAGTTCTTTCTCGGTGACAACGATGCAGTGAATGACTATCAGGGCGAATATATGTATTCTTATTCGTGGGCGAGCATGACAGAGAGCCTGATGTACTGGAAAGTTGTAAATGTGACCGAAGGGAAGGGATAAAAAAACATAATATAAGCGTGAAATATATGTATAAAACCGCTCTTTCTATTTTTTTAGAAAAGGGCGGTTTTATATTGGACATTTATTGGACAGGGTATGATATATTAATAATCAATAGCATTTTTACAGAGTTTTAGGATGTATGGATCAAGTATCTTCCGTGTATCTTGAAAAGATATATGACTGTGGATATAGGAAAAGGAAGGGGGAACAGGATGATTGGTTATGAGAATAGCAGACTTGGTATCTATAAGCCTGGATTTCCGGTATAGTGAAAAATAAAAGAAAAGGAGAAATTACCATGTTCAAGACAATCAAAGGTACATTAACGGTAGCAGTCAGTACTGTGATAGAAGCAGCCATGATCCTTTTAGGGGTAGCGGTGGTTTTTATTTCAGGAAACAGTATCATGACCATTTCGGAGGATTCTCTGAAAGCAAATGCGAATTATCATGCGGAGGAGATCGACACATGGTTCGAGGCAGAAAAAAGCATGACAGAGGGCGTGATGCAGAGTGTCACAGGCGTAGTTACCATGAATCAGGGTGACGGGCAGACCACAGAAGCGTCAGAGCAGAGGAATCAGATGCTGCAGAGCATTGTAAGCTCCTTTGCAGAGGGAAGGGAAAATCTGCTGAATCTTTACATAGGTACGGCTAAGAAGGATTTTGTGCAGTCCAATGTAGATGCAACGACACCGGAGGGGTACGATCCGACAGAGCGGGGATGGTATAAGACGGCACAGGAGAAAAAAGAGACCATCGTAACCGATCCTTATATGGATGTGCTCGTTGGAGGAATGTGTGTGACCGTAGCGACACCAATCTATATTGATGGTGAGCTGTTTGCAGTGATCGGGGCAGACTATACCCTGGATACGATCGATGCAGTTTTAGAATCCTCAAAACAGGAAAGCGGGGAGTATGGATTTTTAGCAGACAGCAGCGGGAACTATGTCAGCCATCCGAATAAGGAATTTATGCCGGGCGAGGATAAGGCAGTGACTGTCAGTGAGGCTGTACCGGCTGTGGAAGAGATTATGAAGGAACCGGGGAAAGAAAAGGTAGAGGGAAAGGATTACAATGGGAAACAGACCTATTTTGTTACCGTACCGGTGGAGTCGTGCGGATGGATCTTCGGAATGGCAATTCCTAAAAATGTAGTGGTAAGTCCGTTAAATTCCCTGATCTTTACCTGTGTGTTCTACCTGCTCGTATGTCTTGCGGTCGTGGCACTTGTCATGAGATTTCTGATCAAAAAGCAGCTTGCACCAATGAATGAATTAAAGCAGTTCATCAAAGAAAAGATGGTATCGGGAAAAGAAACAGGAACATGGAAAAATGAAGTCGAGGAGATCCGTTTCCTGATCGACATCTTAAAGGAGCAGTTTCTGGAAACCATAAAAAAGACGCAAGAGGAATCCGTTTATATTGAACAGAAGATGACAAATGCGAATGAAAAAATCGGACAGATGAGCCAGAATATCACTACGATCAGTGCCACGATGCAGGAGACGGGCGCAAATGTAGAAAACCAGACGCAGAGCATAACACTGATCGGTGAGACCTGCAGGGAGGTGTCTGCCGCAGTAGACGGTCTGGCGAAGGATGCGCAGAAAATGGCAGAGAGAGCGAAAGATACACAGAAAAGAGTAGATGAGATGGCACCGGAGATGATCGCAAATAAGAACCATGCCGTTCAGGTGGCGAAGGAGAGCCGGAAGAAGTTAGAGGATGCCATAGAGGGTGCGAAGGTGATCGAGGACATCATCGGGGTTTCCGATGCGATCCAGGCAATCGCGGGACAGACGAATCTTTTAGCGTTAAATGCTTCCATAGAAGCGGCGAGAGCCGGGGAAGCCGGAAAGGGATTTGCGGTAGTTGCCACGGAGATCGGACAGCTCAGCCAGAATACGACAAGTGAGATCGATAAGGTAAACGAACTGACAGGCAGAGTCTTAAAGAATGTGGAGGCACTTTCCAGGGAAAGTACGGAGATTTTGGAATTTATTGATAAAACAGTTTTAAAGGACTATGAGGGACTGGAAAAGATTGCAGGGGATTACAGTGAGGATGCAGGATATTATGCCGGTATGAGTGAGGAAATCGGAGCAGGGACAGAGGAATTGTCGGCATCTGTACTGAATATCACAGACACATTAGGAACCATCGAACAGTCACAGGAGGAGCTTAACATGGCGGTGAATTCCGTCAATGATAACCTGCAGGAGATTGCAGGAGCGAGTGAGAGTGTATCCGGTGAAGCGGAGGAAGTGACGGTGAGCATTACTGCCCTAAAGAGCAAGGTGGACAGCTTTGCAAAGTCGTAGTGGTAGCCAGGAAATATATTGTTTTCTGTTTTTAAAAGACCATAAGCAGTGACAGAATATTTGATTTATTACAAATCATTTGACACATTTCAATAAGCATGGCAATATAAAAATAACGATTTCGCAGAAATTATATGATTTAAAAATAACGATTTTGCAGAAAAATGCGGAATTTAAAAATGCGATTTTGAAGGAAGTCGTTGATAATATTTGATGAGGTGCAGCTCTGTCCCAAAGCGCGTCAGGCAATCAAGGCACTTGTGGAGGATCGGCGTTATGACTATATTGAGACAGGATCTTTGATATCTATCAAAAAAAATGTCAAGGATATATTGATTCCAAGCGAAGAAAGAAAAATAGAAATGTTTCCGATGGATTATGAAGAATTCTGTTGGGCGTTAGGAGATA
>CADBMH010000081.1 GCA_902795705.1 uncultured Lachnospiraceae bacterium
CACGGATACGAATGAAAATCATTTCTGTCCTTTATTAGGACATTCAGAATTTTCAGGGTTGTTCTACTGTTCAGTTATCAAGGTTGTATCTCTGATATATATAGGAAGAAACTATTTTCTGTATTAAGAATCTTTCTTATATAACAGACGCTTTTTGCTGACTTTCTTTATCGCGTCAGCGAGATATATATTATCACGCATAGACACAATTGTCAACACTTTTTTGGATTTTTTTCAAAAAATATCAATTTGGAGTCATTAACCACTATCAAATTAGGAGTTAAAACCCTATACATCATGCTTATTGCTTTATATGAAACCTTTTTTGAAAAAAATAAAGCATAGCACAAAACTATGCAAAACGGAGAAAGAGGGATTTGAACCCTCGCGCCGCGTGAACGACCTACACCCTTAGCAGGGGCGCCCCTTCAGCCTCTTGGGTATTTCTCCAAAACGACAACTGCTGATTTAGCTGTCGAACAGATTCATTTTACTAAACTTTTTTCTGTTTGTCAATTACTTTCTCCTAATTTGCCAAATTTTTCAGGGCGCGAGTTTTTCATAAGCCGTAAACCCATTTCTAAAGTAGTTGACAATCATCCTTTCTCTACTTATAATAAATTACCAAACCAATAAAAAACATACTTACGGAGGCAGCGGTATTTGCCACCTACTATGATGAATAGCCAAAGTTGCCAGAACCGATATCCAGGCAATTATAGGCAATCATCATAAATAAAATACGGGAGGACTTATAATGAATATGCTTACCTTGGCACAGGAAATCATTGATGGAAAACGCATTACCAGGGAGGACGACCTTTCTATTTTTTTAACCTGTGATCTGAACGAGCTCTGCGAAGGTGCAGACCGGATCCGCGCCCATTTTAAAGGTGACAGGGTGGATTTATGCTCAATCATTAACGGACGCAGTGGCAAATGTCCGGAAAACTGCAAATTTTGCGCTCAATCCGCACATAACCATACAGATTGCGATACTTACGACTTTTTGCCGGAGGAGCAGATTTTAGAGGCATGCAGATTAAATGAAAAGGAAGGAGTCAACCGTTTTTCCATTGTTACCGCAGGGAAAGCGCTGTCCGGAGAAGAATTTGAAAAGGCGATCCACGCTTACGAAACCATGAACCGCGAATGTAACATTGATCTCTGTGCTTCCATGGGATTTCTAAGCGAGGAGCAGCTTCACCGTCTGCATGAGGCAGGAGTGAAAAGCTATCATCATAATATAGAAACTTCAAAAAGAAATTTTTCGAATATCTGCACCACACATACCTATGAGCAGAAAATTGAAACGCTGAAAAAAGTAAAGGCGGAGGGCATGAGCGTATGCTCCGGTGGTATCATCGGCATGGGCGAAACCTGGGAAGACCGGTTAGATATGGCGGTCAGCCTCGCAGAAGTGGGTGTAAATTCTATCCCGATCAATGCGCTGATGCCGATCAAGGGAACTCCTCTCGAAAATCTGCCTGAGCTTACCGAAGATGATATTCTCCGGACGATTGCATTTTTCCGCTATATCAATCCGGAATCGAATATCCGTCTTGCTGCCGGCAGAGCTCTTTTAACCGACGACGGAAAAATCGCCTTTACCTCCGGTGCTTCTGCCACGATCACAGGTGATATGCTGACCACCGTTGCCTGCGCCACGATCCGCAGCGACAGGGAAATGTTGAAATCTCTCGGGCGCGAAGTAAAAGAAATCAATTAGACAACTCATTAATACATATTTTTCTTGTTTTCATCAATCACGACAATGACCGGAAGATTCTCCACCTCCAGTTTTCGTATCGCCTCTGTCCCCAGATCTTCGTAGGCAATCACCTCTGCCTTTTTAATGCATTTCGATAAAAGCGCTCCCGCTCCTCCAATCGCCGCAAAGTAAACGGCATGGTTTTCATGCATGGAATCGATCACTTCTTCGGAACGCTTTCCCTTCCCGATCATTCCCTTTAACCCATGCTCTAACAGAAGTGGTGTATATTTGTCCATACGGCTGCTTGTCGTCGGTCCGGCGGAGCCGATCACCTGTCCCTCCCTTGCCGGTGACGGACCGAGATAATAGATGATATTATCCTTTAGCTCTAACGGAATCTCCTTTCCGGCAAGCATTGCTTCGTACAATCTTTTGTGCGCCGCATCTCTGGCAGTATACACGGTTCCGCTGATATATACATAATCTCCCGCTTCCAAATCAGCCACCTTTTCCTCTGTAAGCGGAGTAGTAATATATTTTTCCAAAATGATCCCTCCTGAATTTTCAAACCATTCTTTGTTTTCCTGGTATAAATTTAAATTTTGACAAAAAGTAATGTCGAATTTAAAAAAGAATCTTCTTATAATATCCTCGTCACATGCCTGTTCACATGACAGCAGATATTGACCGCCACCGGAAGTCCCGCAATGTGCGTCGGGTAGACCTCGACATTCACACCTAACGCTGTGGTTCTGCCGCCCAGCCCCGCCGGTCCGATATCAAGTTCATTGATCTTTTCAAGCATTTCCTCCTCAAGCTCCTTTACATAAGGAATTTCATTATGAGAAGATAACTCCCTGGTTAATGCTTTTTTTGCCAGTATGGCACATTTTTCAAAGGTTCCTCCGATTCCCACGCCGACAACGACAGGCGGACATGCATTCGGCCCCGCCATCTTTACGGTATCCAAAATCACTTCTTTAACGCCTTCAATACCATCTGCAGGCTTTAACATGACGATCCGGCTCATATTTTCGCTGCCGAATCCCTTCGGTGCCACAGTGATTTCAATCTGTTCTCCCGGAACGATCTCATAGTGGATCACTCCCGGTGTGTTATCCTTCGTATTCACTCTGTCAATCGGATCCCTGACTACAGATTTTCTCAAATACCCTTCCGCATAGCCCTGACGGATGCCTTCATTGACCGCAGCTTCCAGGCTGCCGCCCTCTATATGTACATCCTGCCCGATTTTTAAAAAGACAACTGCCATGCCGGTATCCTGACAAATCGGAATGCTCTCTTCCTCTGCTATATCAAGATTTTCCTTTAATTGACCTAATATCTGCTTTCCCAAAGGATTTTCCTCGACGTCTGCCGCCTTGTAAAGCTCATCCTTTACATCCTCTGAAAGCCTCAGATTGGCATCTATGCACATTTCTTTGATATTTTTTGTGATCTCATCCACAGAAATACTTCTCAAATTTATACACCGACCTTTCTTCACCTCTTTTGTCTGAAATCATGATACCATGTCGCCTATCGGCTCCATGTTGTTTTCGCAAAGTGTCAGTTCCGGCAAGCCGGACTGTCCCTTTGCTCATTATACCATACTTATTCTGATTCGCAATTAAAGTTTTTTGGGCTTCCCCTCCTCAAAAGCTTTTACAGTATAACAGAAGTTAAGTATCTGTATACTATATATTCTTAAAAAGGCGCACTCCCGCGTCTCCGGTCAAAGGATTTCTTTGCTCATAATCAAAAAGGCAGTATAAAACGCTCCCGTTCTCCTTTAAATCATCCTGCTGCCCGTCTGTCTCTGCTTTCTTTGATTCTTCCGGTAGATTTCCCCTATCACAGGATCCGTCTCTATGCCCTTTCTCTATCCAGACAAGCGCATTTTTCATAACCGGCTCTATGTGCATTTTCCGCGCTGCCACCTTTGAATCATACCCTTCTTTTATCAAGGATATTTCATTATTTCCTCCATCTTTAAAAAATGCCTGATAATCCTTTTTCGGAACCGGCTCCTCCTTCGACCATGCAGGTCTTGTCTTTGCCTTCTCGCGCAGATAGTAGTCAAAGGTCAACAGACTGTCAAAAAGCGGCAGGGAAAATTCCTCCTGTGTCTCTTTTCCGGGCAAACTGCCGGCGGAAGTCCCGGCAGGCTTGTCCGCATCTATTAAAATATCTTTGCTTTCGCCAAAATGGAACCTGCAAAAATCCCGAAATGCCGTATAGCGCGCTTCCCTTTTAAAGCCGATCCCAAACAGTTCTTTTTCCTTATAATAATCCCCCAAAGCCTTATAAAAATCAAACGGTGACGAGAAAAAAGAAATCACATACGACAGCACATGTGCAAACTGACCGCTGTTATAATAAACCTCGACCATTTCTTCCACTCTTTTCAAAACCAAAATCTCATCATAAGAAATCCACTTCGTGCTTAAGACCTCATAAGGCTGCACATCTCTGTATTGCAAAACATAGTTTTCCGCCTGCCCGCCCATATAAGAGCCTTTTAAAACCTTCAAAAAACCAAGCTGCAGCTGATCCGGCTTCATTTCATACGCATCCTCAAAGGATTTCCGAAAAGACGGATAATCCTCATAGGGAAGTCCCGCGATCAGATCCAAATGCTGATGAATATTCCCAAAGCTTCTTATCTTTAATAAAGTTTCCTTTACCTTATGGACATCCATTACCCGCCTGATTTCCTTAATGGTATCCGGATTCGTTGACTGCAATCCGATCTCTAACTGAATAAGCCCCGGACGCATTTTCCGAAAAACTTCAAGCTCCTCTTCTCCGATCAGATCCGCCGCAATCTCAAAATGAAAATTTGTCACCCCATTATCATGCTCTAAAAGATAATTCCAGATTTCAAGCGCATGTTCCTTTTTGCAGTTAAATGTCCTGTCCACAAATTTGACCTGAGGCACCTGATGCTCCAGAAAAAAATCAAGCTCCCCTTTTACAATGGAAAAGCTGCGGAATCTCACGCTTTTATCAATCGAAGACAGGCAATAGCTGCAGGAAAACGAACATCCCCTGCTTGTCTCATAGTAGAGGATTTTATTTTTGAATCTTTCCAGAGCCGATTCTGTTTTCTGCCTATCCAAAGAGACTTCCGCCTGCTTATTTTTTGTTTTATTCTTTTTTCCGATATCGCCATAAATAAACGGCAGCTCATCTAAATCCATTAACGGCCGTTTCCCCGTCTGACAGATTTCGTTTTCTTCCGTTCTGTATACGATTCCTGCAATAGCTGCGTATTTACCTTTTTTCAAATTATTATACTTTTCCTGTCCGGTGCTTTCTTCTTCACTACCCTGTTTCAAAGTATTTCGCTTCCTGTAGGAAAAAGAATAATCATATACCCAAATTTTTGTCAGTTCATAAAAGGTCACTTCCCCTTCCCCTAAAATAATTCCCTTAATAAAAGAATTTTTCTCTAAATAATTTACGGCATCATAACTGACCTCCGGACCGCCGTACCAAATCTCAGCCTCCGGAAGCACCTTATTTAATTCCCGTGATATCGTCAATATCTCATAAATGTTCCAGATATAACAGGAAAAGGCATAAACATCTGCCTTTTCCCGATAAAGCTCCTGCAAAATAAAATCCAGATTGTGATTGATCGTAAATTCCTTTACGATAAGCTCCGGTATACCGGCCGGATCGTCATCACTGTCTTTTGAAATATCTCCCCGGCTATCCTGTCCGGACAACGATTTCTCCTCCTGCCATTTGTTCCTTGCATATGTCTCAAGATCATAAACTGCCAGATTCGAATGTACATATTTTGCATTCAGAGCTGCTAAAATGACTTTCATCGTGATACCTCTTTTACCGGATAAAATGTGTCCACGCATGCTCCTCTTCCATCTTCGGCA
>CADBMH010000082.1 GCA_902795705.1 uncultured Lachnospiraceae bacterium
GGATAAACGCCTGTTTATTTTTGACACAGCAGAGCCGGTCTGTCGGATTTCATACTTACAGAATAGAACTCCCCGCAGGATTCACCCTGCGGGGAGCTTCATCATTGCTGCTTATTATTATTGAAACGGAAGCATTATTTTTTGACCTTGATGGTCACCTTTGCCGACTTTTTGCCGACCTTGACGGTCAGCTTCGTCTTGCCTTTCTTCTTCGCCTTTACGGTAACGACTAACTGCTTTTTCTTTAAGGTTACTTTTGTCACCTTGGCAATTTTGCTGTTTTTAATCTTGGTCGTCACCTTATCGGTTGTCTTTTTCTTGCTATTTGCGTTTTTCAGGTTGAAGATTACCTTTACAGTCTTGCCCTTCTTTTTGATCGTATAGGTCTTCTTCTTCGGTGTTACCTTCTTGCACTTATTCTTTGCTGCCGGTGTAGCGGTCGGTGCTACAGTCGGTGCTGTACTTGGTGCTACAGAAGGTGCCGCACTCGGTGCTGCGGAAGGTGCTGCACTCGGATTGGTGCCCGGATCTGTACCCGGCTGTGAGCTTGCGCCCGGTGCTGCACTTGGGTTTGCACTCGGATTCGCACTGGCATCTGTACTTGGTGATGCACTCGCAGAAGCACTCGGAGAGGCACTTGCAGAAGCACTCGGTGAAGGACTTGCCGCACTGTATCCGCCGCCACCGGAATAACCGCCGCTGCTTGGCTTTCTGGACGGTGCCGTAGAAGGAGAGGCAGACGGATCATTTTTTGCATTTGATACTGTTACTTTGCCGTCTACATAAGAAATTTCATAGTTTGCTGTTACATCAGTTGTCCCATTTACTACCGTTACTGCATCCTTATTCGAAATGGTAATAGCATACTCGTCATTTGTCGTAACATCTACATCTGCAGTAAATACAGGTGCAACACCCCAGTCATCACTATTTACAAAAGCACCTGTGAGCTGGTATCCGTAAGAAGTCGGCAATGCAGCGTTTGCTGCTGATGCGTCGTATGCCACATCATCTGCATTTACTGTGATGGAAAGCTTTTTGATCTTAAAGCTTGTCGTTGCAATACCCTTTCCGTCAGAACCGCCGTATGTTCCTTTGACATAATAGGTGCCTGCATTTTTTGGTACGGTACTATTGAAGGTTTCGCCATCTGTCGACCATTCATAGGTTATTATGTTTGTACCATCTGCCAGGGTTTCACCCGCATCCGGTGTAACCACAATATTGGTAGTCAGATAATCTACACCTGTGTAATCTGCATCGGCAGCAGAAATCGTAAATTTCTTTCCTGCAGTCACTTTGAATTTTCCTTTTGTAAAGGAAATAATAGTGTAGTTATCCGTCACATCCGTTGTACCGTTTACAATCTTAATGCCGTTTGCGGACTTTACGATATCATAAGTACCTGATTCACTGTCCTCTGTAGCTTCTGTTGTCAGGGAAGCAACAACATCAATTGCATCGCCTGATGCCAACCTGTCTCCTGTTGTCGTTACGGTTAATTCCGGAAAGCTTGCTGTTACTCCTGCGGTATAAGTTTTGTTATCCGCTGTTACTGCGATAGCAAGCTTATCAATTGTAAATTCTGCGGTTGCCTGACCATAGACAAGAGCATCCGTTGTAGAGTCGTTATATACTGCCGTCACTACATAGTCTCCTGCTGCTACAGGTGCCTCAGTGAGTTCTGTACCGTCTGCCTTTGCATAAGAGAAGTCGATTGTAACATTTCCGGTTGCAGTCAGTACTGCATTACCATTGTCTGCATCTTTCACTGCGAAGTCTGTATCTGCTACTGCTGCTCCTGTGTATTTGCGGCTTGCTAAAGCACTTGCGTCCACACTGATATTCTTTACATGTGTTCCTTCTGGAGTAATCGTTACATTTACTGTGAGCTTTGCAGAATATCCTTCTGTCGCAGCCGGTGTTGTGATTTCGATTACTTCACTTACCGGTGTTGTAACCGTTGCAGTATTTTTGAAAGTCAGTGCAAGGGCTTCACTTCCGGGTGTTCCTGTAAATGTTGCAGTTTCAATGATAGAATCTGCTGTCTTTACGGTTGCTGTTGCTGCTGCTACAGAATAGGTAGTTTTCCATGCCGGAATATCACCATTTAAAGTAATATTTGCTCCAGTTCTCCTTACGGTATTCGTAAACTCAACAGCCTTTGCAATCGTAGCTGTCTTTTCTACCTTTTTAATTTCTACAGTCCCTGCTACAATTTCAAGAGCTGCTGCAGGATCTGCATATCTGGTAAATACATCTGTACCTGTCACCTTTACAACGACACGGTATATTCCTACCGCTGTAATGCCGGTAGCAAAATCAAATTTACCTTCCGTACCTTTTGTGGTATCTACGGTTCCATCGTCCTTTAATGCATAGTAGCCATCTACAGTGATTGCTGTAGGTGCACTTGCCTGTTCTTCAGCTACTATAGTCGGTACAGGCTTGTGTGCAGTTCCGTCCCAGTCGATTTCCTTATCAGCCGCAGTAAACTCGAAGAGTTCTTCCTGCTCCTTATTCGTATTCGTCGTCGGGAACGGTGCCTTGTCGATTGTCAATGTTCCGACCTTGACCGGTGCATTAGGACTATTGTAGTTCTTCAATACGTCTGCTGCGATCGTAGCGTAAACAGAATATGTTGTACCTGCTTCTTTTACATCATTTGCTGCCACAGGATTTGCTCCTGTAGAGTCCTTATAAGAAACTGTGCATTCTACATCCGCTGTACCGGCTGTTGTGAAGTCCTTATCAAGGATTGCTTTTGCAGCTTTTTTCTCACCATCATAGGTAAAGGTAATCGCACTGCCACTCACTACACCGGTGCCGCCGGTTACATTGTCTAATGTGAACATAGAAGCGATTAAAGCTGTGTCACTGGTCGGGAAGTCAGCTTTTGTGATTGTACCTGCCTCGATAAAGCTTGCGGCATGGTTTTTCAACTGATCTTTCAAATCATCAATATCTAATTCGTAAGCAGTTGTTGCTGCTCCGGCTAATTTTAAAGCCTTATCTAGATCTGTTATAGCTGCAAGCTGAGGATCGAGACAACTAGCTACTTTGCCCGTGCCTGCGTCTGCTGTCGCATAGGTAACTCCTACCATGAGATCAGTTGTGAGGGCTGCACCATCAATCGTTTCCAGTGTAAGCGTCGCCGTTGCTGTTAAATTGTCTTTGACATACGCTCTGGATGTTGGCGTAGCCTTGATTGCCTTTACCTTCTTAGCAGCAATGTTTGTGGAAGTCAGTTTAGCCAGATTAGCAGCCACTTTTTTATACTGTCCTTTTTCATCTGTTGCGAGAACCTTTAAACCTGTTTCTTTATCTGCTGCAGTGATTACATGATCTGCGCCTGTACCAAGCTTCTTTGCTGGAGCTACAGAGCCATTAAGAATAACGTTGTCTTCTACATCACCCGCATACCATGTGTAAACAATAGTTCCGTCGTAAGTACCTGTTGTTTTTGCGGTAATCGTATCACCGACACTTGGTTTATTCGTGGTACTAACCGCTTCATTCTCACTATCAACGATAGATACTGTATTCGGGAAATTTGTTCCTGTATAATTTAATACAACTGTTACTACCGATGCCTCATTGCCATTGTCGATTGTAATTCGGATACGGTCACTAGGAGATACGGTTGCAAGTGCATCGGCAATATTTTCTTTATAAGTAATATCGAATTTTTCTGTAGCGCTATTATATTCGATACTCTCAATGATATCCGCAGCACTTGCGTATGGGTTATTTCCTGTAGACTTATCCACTGTAACTTTATCACTTCCGCTAAAAGCAGAAACTAAAGCACTTCCACTCGCTACGATTGCAGTGCGGGCGATAGAAATATCACCCGGCACAGTAAGTGTGATCGGATCAGCCGCAGTAACAGAATTGATTTTTTTCTCAATCGTACCGGTTAGCGAAAGAGTAGTAAGAGCATCACCTTCAGCATCAACCAGCTTATAAAGATTTTTGTTAGCACCGTCTAAGGAAACGGTTGCTTCGATGTCAAAGGAATTAGTTGCTTCTGTCTGACCAGTAGGTGTGATAGAATCTACCTTTAAAGTGACTGTATCGTTGTTTACGATGCCTTTCAAAGCATCTGTTGTAGTGATGTCCGTCTTGGCAAAGGGATTACTATCGTATTCCTTTGTCGCAGAAATCTTTGTCGTATCGACCGTCAGCTCTGCAGGTTTAACAATCAAATTTACTGAAAGGTCAGCCGAACCTGTACCGGTATGCTGTCCGTTAACTGCTGCACCACTTCCATCTACCCATTTCAGAGTTAATTTATTGTTTGTCAAACCGTCTACTGCAAAAGGAGAATTTGCATTTGTTAAAATACTCTTTGTAATTGTAGGTTCAAGGCAAACTAGCGCACCTGCTGTTGCGCAGGAAACGGCATTACTAATCTTTTCTGTTCCCTTGAAAAGTGCTACACCGCTTGCACCTGCGCCTACAGCCGTACTTACATTGTCTGGCATTGCCTCAATGTGAAGAGTTTCTGCAGAAGCATCTGCCCCATAGGTAATTGTTTTAGTATCTGAAAGGATATCAGCGTCTGCCTCACTATCTTCTCTCTGTGACACGAATTTCATTGTGCCTTCAGGGAAAGCAGATGAAGCAGAGGCATAAGGTGCATAGAGTTTGATTAGATGGTCTTTTTTCTGGATAAGTTGTGCACCAAATCCGTCATTACTTGTCAGGACTACTGCATCTTCAGCGTAAGCACCATAACCGTTTGGTAAAGCAATTTCGCCTTTTCCTGAACCGCTTGTTATAGAAGTCTTGTTCTCCACGGAAAATGTATAACCATTCACAGTAAGTACGATATCCTCTAGTGAATAAGCTCCTGCAGTTGTTTTGACAGTATCTTCAAAAAAGCCCATATTTGTAAATCCGGTAGTTTGTACTGCATGATAATCACCTGATGGTACTGATGCATTGATTGAAATCTTATCATTGACCTGTATGGCTCCGCCTGAAGCTGTGCCGCCTGTGATTGCTCCGTTCGAAAATGTCAATGTTGATGTTGCATCACCGGCTGTTACATACTTTGCAGAAACCGTATAGCTCGTAATCGTCTGTTCGATATTATTGTCCAAGTTTTCGATTGCCGCCTTCGCCGTCTTCCCACCCGGCAGATTCACACCGGTCACGACAAGCGCCGTTGAAAGCACGACAGAAAGCACTTTTTTAAACTTCGTGTGTGTTCTCATTTTCTTTTCTAAACCTCCTTTTTGTTTGTTATCATAGTCCTTGGAACCGCCTATACCGGTTCATTCTTTGAAGGGCACCGGGCGGACTGTTCCTTTGCCCTTTCCTCCCACCTGTTCTATTGATGTCCGGCATCACCCCGCTTCCTCCGGGAAGACTCCATAAGCCGTTCCCTGTTGTCGATTTCCTTTACTCGTCGGTAGGACTTTTAAAGTCCTATTTTTTTGAGTTATGCTCAATTATAGGACATTTGATGTCTTATGTCAAGAAGACTGATGTATTGAATGTATTACATTAATAGGGAAATAGCATACAATAAAAAAGACGGATATGTGCCCTGTTTTTCTTTGTTTTAAAGATATTTCCTGAAAAAAATTAATATTTTTTCAATAATTGGGTAAATTGGTAAAGATAAAAAAGAGAATGCGACATTAAAAGTCCTATCCATGCTTGAAGGGAGGTTTTCTATGATAGATTTTTATGATATTGACCATTTTTCTCTTCGCCTTGCGAAGCTTAGGGAGCAGGCGGGGGTTTCTGCCAGGCAGATGAGCTTAGATCTTGGTCAAAATTCAAGCTATATCAACCGCATAGAAAACCGCAAAGCTCTTCCGTCCATGCAGGGCTTTTTCTACATTTGTGAATATCTGAAGATTTCTCCGAAAGATTTTTTTGATGAAGAAGTCATTGATCCGAATAAACATAAACAGCTTTCCATGAAAATGAAGGGACTCTCTCCCCATGCACTTGATGTGATTGACCAGTTGGTTGATCTTGTGAGATAGAGGTTCTGCTTCGTAATTAAAAAAAGCAGGCATGAAATTCATGCCTGTTGTTTCTTTATTCTATCTCCGATTCATTTTTAAATCTGTATTTTCCTTTTCCCTTTCCTTTTACCGGAACAACAACCTCCATATTACGCAGTCTTTTCATTAGTCCTGCGGCGGTGGATTTTGCGCAATCGAGGATTTCTTTTATGTCTGAAATTCCAAATGCTTGATTTGTTTCAATCTCTTTGTACAGCTTTTTTATGTTTTCTATAACTGTAACATTGTATGACTGCTCTTTGCACTTATTTAGTAAAGTGTTTATTGACATTTTTTGAGAAGCAAAGTCCGACTTTTCCGGAGCAAAGTCCGACTTTTTCGGAGCAAAGTCCGACTTTTCCGGAGCAAAGTCCGACTTTTTCGGAGCAAAGTCCGACTTTTTAAATGGAATTTGAATTTTAAATACATCACCTTCTGACAATACGGGTATAGCGTGAGAGTACAGTTTGGTATATTTATAGAGATTTCTCATTCCTGATCCAAGTTTATCTGCTCGTCCAATATTTACAAAAAATGATGCTAAGAGCGGATTTTTTGGATACGGGGAGAATGTTTCTAAATCCAGCCTTCCATTAAATCTTGATTTGCTCCAATTCTCTGTTCTAAGAACATCCTCCTCAATAATTAGTTTTGCCGGAAATGCATTGGAATAATCTCTATGAATCAAAATATTTCCTACTACTTCGCGCGAAATCAGTTCTCTTGCATCAACGCTGATATCGTTTTCTAACACAAACCGGTTATCCATATGTTTTAGACAAAATGACATTAATTTATCATATGCCTCAATCAGATTATCCTCGACAATCTCTCTATCATCATAGCGGTCTACATTTTCTACACGATAAATCGCATCTGTCATATATCCCGGCACACAGGTTTTTATTACCTCCGGTTTGCCAAAAAGCAGTATTGCCGCCAGATTAAATCCCTTCTCTCCGGTAAGCACATTCTCCACATATAATCCCGCACTGCGCATAATTTCCATGTCATCCATATCTTTCCATGGGTGATCTTTGTCCCGGCTCTTTACTAGTCTTCGCACGCGATCCATTAATTCCATTTTAAAATGTGATTCGTTTGCATATGGTAAAATCTGCTGTTCTCTGTAATCAGAGGATTTTCTGGAAACGATCTCTGCTATCCTTTCTGTCTTATCCGTAATATCCTGATCGGAATCATCTATTCTGTCATAAATTTTTTTATTGCAATAACACAAACCGGATGTCGGCGGTACATATGTCCATAGAATAGTTTTACCATCATAATCAAATTCTTCAAGCTCTAAATATAATGTGGGCGCAAATTTATTTCGATTATTTAACACAGTGATAAAGTTTCGTTTCATATCATAAATATATTCTTTACGAACCCCAAGGACTTCACCTGCCTTGTGTCCATTTTTTTCTACCTCAATTACACCCAGTAATATATGGCCACCATAACGATTACTAAATGCACTGACTGTTTCATAAACATCTGAACTAAGTTTATTTTTATTTTTTTTATATTCAATTGTATACCCTTCTCCGGAATCAAGAAGCTTTTGCATAAAATCTTTGGTCATATTCTTCCTCCACGCCAAAATGTTTATTGTCAAGACACCTTAACAACTGTACCGTTTTTTCAAATACTACTCCCACCTTCATTGACACCTTCGATATATTATATTTTATTAAACTGTTCTGAATATTTCAAGAGATTTCCTCAAATTCCTAACACAATTCCTTGCTGTCCCATTCTTTCTCTGCTATACTCATAGATAGAAAGAAAAAGTCGGAAAAGCACATTTTATAAACCATTTCATAAAGTAAGAATATAGGGCGTTGTCATTTATGCGGTTCGTATGACAGAGCCTTAGGAAAGGAATACCATATGAAAATCTGCTATCTGAAGGTAAAAAATTTTAAATCTATCCGGGAACTGGAAATCTTAGA
>CADBMH010000083.1 GCA_902795705.1 uncultured Lachnospiraceae bacterium
AAGAAAGAAGAAATTAAGAAAATCGGTGGAGGCCGTTACACGAAGTATGTGTGGAATGTGGAGGAATAAATGATTACAGGTGAATTGAAAAATAAGATTGACGGACTGTGGGATGTGTTTGCTGCAGGTGGCTTGGTAAATCCTTTGGAAGTAATTGAGCAGATTACATATCTTATGTTTATTAGAGATTTGGATGACATAGACAATAAGCGTGAAAAAGAAAGTGCAATGCTGGGACTTCCTTATACAAGCATTTTTGCAGAAGAAGTAAAAATTGGAGATCGTTCTATTGATGGAAAGCAGTTAAAGTGGTCCGTATTCCATGACTTTCCCGCAGGAAGAATGTATACGGTGATGCAGGAATGGGTATTCCCGTTTATCAAAGGACTTCATAGTGATAAGAATAGTGCGTATTCAAAGTATATGGATGATGCGATTTTCAAGCTTCCGACACCTTTACTTTTGTCTAAAGTAGTAGATTCTTTGGATGAAATTTATGAAATAATGAATAGTACACAGTCTTCTGATGTACGAGGGGATGTGTATGAGTATCTTTTGAATAAGATTGCATCAGCCGGAAGAAATGGACAGTTTAGAACACCCAGACATATCATCCGTATGATGGTAGAGATGGTAGGTCCTAAGTCTGATGATGTGATTTGTGATCCCGCATGTGGTACTTCCGGATTCTTGGTATCTGCAGCAGAATATTTAAAAGAAACAAAGAAAGAAGAAATTTTCTTTGATCAGGATAAGAAAGAACATTATATGAACTCCATGTTCAACGGTTTCGATATGGATAGAACCATGCTTCGTATCGGTGCCATGAACATGATGACTCATGGAATTGATAATCCGTTTATTGAATACCGGGATAGTTTGTCAGATCAGAATGCAGACCACGATAAGTATTCTCTTATTCTTGCAAATCCGCCTTTCAAGGGAAGTCTGGATGCGGACGCAGTGTCCGGTGATCTTCTTAAAGTATGTAAGACCAAGAAGACAGAACTTTTATTCCTTGCACTTTTCCTTCGTATGTTAAAGGTTGGCGGAAGATGTGCATGTATCGTACCGGATGGAGTGCTTTTTGGTTCATCAAAAGCACATAAGGATATTAGAAAGCAGATTGTAGAAGAAAATCGATTAGAGGCTGTTATTTCAATGCCATCTGGTGTGTTTAAGCCTTATGCCGGTGTATCTACAGCTATTCTTATCTTTACAAAAACAGGTCACGGTGGCACAGATAATGTATGGTTCTATGATATGACTGCAGATGGTTATAGCTTGGATGATAAGCGTACTCCGGTAAATGAAAGTGACATTCCGGATATTATAGAGCGATTTCATCACAGAGAACAGGAAGAAAACAGAGAGCGAACAGAGCAAAGCTTCTTTGTGCCTGTCAGCGAGATTATAGAAAATGGCTATGACCTTTCCATGAATAAATATAAAGAGACCGTATATGTTCCTGTGGAATATCCTCCAACAAGTGAGATTATAAAGGAGATTGAGGAACTGAATGCAAAGGTGGCAGAGGAAACGGAGGAATTGAAAAGACTGTTGGGGGCGGAGTGATTTGTCAGGAAATTTTTGAATAACTTTTGGATTTATGGGAAAATCGAAAATGAAGGGAGTGGATGATATGCAGCTAAGTGAATTTTAAATTAGAGTTCCTAAAGAAATGGCTCGTTTTCTTGTGATTGATGAAGATCAGACAGAATTAACAAGAAATGCATTGCTTTTGTATCCATATATAAAAAACCTAACCATTTCTAATGGTAGAGCTGCAGAAATATTAGGAATATCAAAATGGGAACTGATTACCTTGTATAATGAATGTGGTTTGGCATATTTGGATCAGGATATTTCTGATATTGAGTCTGATGTAAAGACTTACCAAACTCTGAAGGAGGTGATACTATGACGATCAAGCAGGAAACGATTAAAAAAATTTCTTTTCTGTCTGAAAAAAATACGTATGTTGTATTAGCTATGGTCAATGAAATGTTGCGGCAGGAAAATGTTATTACGGAAAAGCAAACAGATAAAAAGATGCAAGCATATCAGGAGATTATAGATTTAGCGAAAAAAAATCCTGTTCCAAAGGATTTTGATTTTGAACATGCAAGGGAGGAGGTTTTGAGAGAAAAATATGGAAGTATTGATTGATACAAATGTGATTTTGAATTATTCTACACAAAGAGAGGACGATTTTCTCAATGCTTCTAACGAGGTTATGAAGCTATGTGCAATGGAGAAAATTAACGGATATATGGCTTTTCATTCTATTTCAACACTCTGGTACTTACTTCGCAAAGTAAAATCAGATTCAGAAGTTAGAACTATTTTAGAAAAATTATGTGACATTATTACAATTAGTAGTATTGAGCATAATCGTGTAGTGGAAGCGATTCGAAATAAAGATTTTTCAGATTTTGAGGATTGTCTTCAAGATGAATGTGCTTTTCAATCAGGAGCAGAATATATTATTACATGTAATGTAAAGGATTTTGATAATGCTAAAATTCAGGCAGTAAATCCTGAACAATTTTTGGAGATATATAGGGATATTGAACGATAGATTTGTGAGGGAGAAAGATGGCAAAACTAATTGATATAACAGGCAAAGCGCTTGTTGGTGAGTGGGGGATAGATGATGAAAATGGTAATGGCATTCCAGTTTTAAGAACTACTAATTTCACTAATGAGGGAGTTATTGATTATACAGATGTAGTAACAAGAATCATTACAAAAAAGAACATAGAAGAAAAGTACCTTCGGTCAGGTGATATAATTATTGAAAAGTCTGGTGGAAGCGATAAGCAACCTGTAGGAAGAGTGATTTATTTCGATGGACCAGAAAATACTTATTTATTCAATAATTTCACAGGTTTGCTAAGAGTAAAAGAGCAAACTAGATGGTTCCCTAAGTATGTCTTTTATTCTCTTTATGCTAACTATCGTAGAGGTGGAACACGTCCTTTTGAAAACAAAACCACGGGGCTGCATAACCTAAAAACAGATGTTTATGTGTCAAGCTATGAAGTTACAGAAATAGAGTATTCTAAGCAGATTGAAATAAGTGTTTGTCTTGATAAGATATATTCGATTATTAAGATACACGAGGCGGTACTGACTAAGTTGAATGAACTTATCAAAGCCAGATTTGTCGAGATGTTTGGGGATTATTATAAAAATCATGTGAATGAAAAGCAGTTAGATGAGATTTGTGATTTTATT
>CADBMH010000084.1 GCA_902795705.1 uncultured Lachnospiraceae bacterium
ACAGCTTTAGGCACACCACCTTTATATTTTTAATATCAACCAAAACCACTTCCACTTTCCAAAAAATTATGTTATCATAACCTTGTATTTTCTACTCAGCGTTTTTTTCTTCCGGTCTGTATATCCGTTTCGGATTGCACCTCTGTTTGTCTATGCCAATAGCAAACGGAGCTCTGGTCAGAAAAGAACGCTTTTTTTGACAAAATCTCTGCATAACAAATACATTCTCTCACCTGCCTCATAGCTTCTTTTTATTTTTCTTTTATATCTTTTCTCCTTATCATCCCTCTCCCCATTCATCATAGGAATACAATTCTCCCTTCGGACCCCCAAGCCCTGCATTTTCCGACACTGTTAATATTTTCCGCTCTACATCTTTCCATAGTGCCTTTACCTCTTTTCTTTCTTCCTTTGAGAACTGCTGCCATGCGTGCTTGGTCAGAATCAGCGAAAGTTCGAGTTCTGTCTGGTTGATTTCTTCATTTAAGTGTCCTTCCTGTTTTAAAAACAAATCTTTCCTGTTTCTTTCTGCTAAAGACCGCCATGCTGCAAGGTAAGCATCCTCTCTTTGCCCTAAAATCCTGTATCCATAAAAATTTTCCTTATAAGTATCTTCTGCTGACTGAAAAGTATCATACAGGGAATAATCCAAAAGCGGATACTTTTCTACTGCCTGCAGCAATGTTTCCGTATCTGAATGATCGACAATGTCCTTCGGAATATCCTGCAGGCTGCACAGCTTTTCATAGCTGTCCGCCTCCTGATATTCCTTCGTTTCCGGTGTGTATGGATAAGTGATTTCTCCGGAGGAATTGAACCAATCAGGATATTTCTTTTGCAGTTCCCCCAGACTATAGACACCCGCAGGTGTTGCATACACCTCCTGCTGTGTCCCTTTTTTTGTCTGTGCAACATTTCCACAGCCTGTCAATAGAACAAAAGCTGCTGCAAGACAACAAAGACTACTCACTACTGCCCTCTTAAAAAAACCTGTTTTTTTCATGCGCTTCACCCTTTTCCTTTCATTTATTTTTTTTGCTTCTATTTTACCCCTCTATCTATTAAACAAACTCAGAGCCAAAAACCCTACATATTTTTTAAAAAAATTTAAAATTTTTTTCTTTTTCTTCTGAAACTCATGAAAAACACACCTTTTCATCCTCACTCTATCGTCCCATCCTCATATTTTGTCCTTATCCCGTTTGCTACCTTAAACAGCTCTTCCTCCTCCCATCCTAGCATTCCGTTGTCAATTGCCAAATTACATAATACATCCCCCCTGCTCCAGACTAATCCACTGGCATATCCCTTTGTATTCGATTTATAATAGTCACAAATCGTTCCGTCATCCAGTTTTACCGTACTCCGGTCAGCAAACTCACTATTTACTTTAAGAGTATCCCCCCTCACATATGCCAGATCCAAAAATATCTCCTCACCATTCTCATATACAAGATCACCCACTCCATCCTCTATCATACTCAATTCCTCCTGATACACAAACCCTTCCGGCACATAGCCAAGCTCAAAGCCTACGATTTTTCCATGTTCTCCGGAATCCTGTTCTGCACTCTCCTCTGTGCGTCGGTAGTCCATCATCTCATGTACTGTATCATGGTGCCTTAAGAACGGCAGGCAAAACGCCCGTACATCCTCATTGAGTACCAGTAGCAGGGCAAACACCGCTGCTGCGGAGGCGACGGATGCCTTCACGGCACGCAGTATATTTCTCCTGCGTATCCGCTTTTCATCCTTCTGAAACAGCGTTTCCATATTCTCTATAAATGCTCCGGAGGGCTGATAGCTTTCTCCTTCTGCCCCCTCCCTGTATTCTTCCAGTTCCTTCTCGTGTACTCTTTGAACCGCTTCTCTAAAAAACTGTTCCTCATTCTCTCGAATATCCTTCATCTAAGAGCACCTCCTTTATATGTTTTTTCGCCCTCCGAAGTCTCACCTCTACAGTCTTTTCCCTGATTCCTAAAGTTTCCGCAATCTCCCGGTAGGACATATCGTGATAATATTTCAAAATCACTACCGCCTTTTCCGCTTCGCTGAGAGCCTCAATCGCCCGGTCTACAAGCTCTGCCTCCTCTTTTTTCAGAAGCTCCTCCAGCCCCTCTGTCTCCTCTGCCGGAAGCTCCGTTATCTCCATGACGGAAACCTCTCTGTGGCTCTGTCTTTTCTGGAGCATATTATAGCAGGCATGCTTTACCATGACGGTTCCAAGCTTTAAAAGCTCCTCATCCGACTTCTTTTCATAGTAGTCCGCCTGTTCTAACCACTTCACATAGACATCCTGAACGATTTCCTCCGCTTCCGCATCGCTTTTTAGAACCCTTCTTGCAAGGAAGAAAAATTCCTGATTCGTGATTCCGTATATATGCCGTAACCACTTTTCCTTCTTTCGTTTTGAGCGCAATATTTACCCTCCTATCTATTAAACAAACTCAGAGCAAAAAACCCTACATACTTTTTGAAAAAAAATAAAAGTTTTTTCCCTCCCCAAAAATCCCGCATTCTCCATGCCGGAAAATGCGGGATTTGTTATTACTTTCCTTATTTTTGACTGTCTTTTTTCATAGTGTCAAGTCAGTCTCAACAAATTCTACCATTTTTGACACTAGCTGAGACTAGTTTGACACTGCCTTTTATAGAATCCATGTAGATGTCTTTTTATCGTATGCCGCACCCGTCACTTTTTTTATTTTTGCATATTCCCGAAATACAGTTGATCTTGATATATCAAGCTCTGACATAACCTGCTCCGCAGATAAGTGAAGATTTTCACAAATCATATTATAAATCCTTTGTTCTCTTTCTGATAACTTCTTTTGTTCACTTGCCTCATCTGATGCCGCTTTATTTAATGGAATTATTATTTTAAACACATCATCTTCAATCAGTTCAGGCTTTCCACCATCTGAATAAATCGGAGTATATTTATACAGGTTTCTCACACCGGAGCCAATCGTATCTGTTCTACCAATATTTGCAAAAAAATGTTGAATTAAAGGATTCTTCGGATACGGTGTAAACTCATCGCTCATAATGTTACCATGCCGTCTTGGGATACACCAGTTTTCTGTTTTCATCCAATTCTTTTCAATAATAACCTTTGCCGGAAATGCACTGGAATAATCCCTGTGAACAAGAATATTACCCACTACCTCCCGACTGATAATTCCTCTAATGCTTGTATTGACATTTTCAATCAGACAAAATTTATCTGAGGTATGCTTCCCGACAAATTCCATTAAAAGTTCATATGCATCAATCAAATTTGTTGTTACCTGCAGTCTGTCATCATATCGATCCAAATTTTCAACCCGGTAAATTGCATCCGTAATATATCCCGGACAACAGGAACGAATCACTTCATCCTTGCCAAATAATAAAACTCCTGCCAAATTGTATCCCTGAATGCCAGATGAAAAATCCTTTTCCCAAAGACCTGCGCTCTTTAATATTTCTTCATCAGACATGCTAAGCCATGGATGATCCGGATTTTTGCTCTTGGCAAGATTTCTCACCCGATCCATTAAGTCCATACGCAAATCCTGCAATGTAACATACGGGAAAATCTTATGTTCTGCATATGTATTACTTTTTCTGTTATACATATTTTGCAGCTGAATCGGAGAATCTGTAATATCCATATCACCATCTTCATTCCGATCATAAATTCTATTTGAACATTTTTCTACCGTAGATGTCGGCGGCACATACACCCATAACAGCAATACTCCTTCATACTCGAATTCATCAATGGAAAGATACAAAGTTGGTGACATCTTATCCGGATTATTTAATTGATTCACAAAATTTTTCTTCATATCTTTGACCATATTCTTATTAATCCCCACCGGTGTACCATCGTCCTGCACACCCAAAAGAATATATCCTCCATATCTGTTAGAAAAAGAGCACACGGTTTCATACACATCCTCTTGAATACCGTATTGACAGGTTTTATACTCTACTGTTATTTTTTCATCCTTCGAAAGCAATTTTTTCATAAATTCTATTGTCATTTCTCCGCTTCCTTTCCACCCATAATCTCAGCATTATTATAGCAACAAGAGATATCAAAAGCAATATACTCTCTCCCCAAAAATCCCGCATTCTCCATGCCGGAAAATGCGGGATTTATTCGTTTTATTTCTATTTCTTTTTTATTCTTCTTCATCATCCTCGGTAGAAGTAGAGTAAACCTCTTCCTCTTCTATCTCGATAATCTCAGGAACCTCTTCTTCCTCATCATCATCTAAAGCCCCTCTTGCCGCTTCGTCACGCTGTCTTAAAAACTCCTCGGCGGCTTCATCGGTATCGAGCTTCACGGAACGGTAACACTTCATACCGGTTCCGGCAGGAATCAGCTTACCAATGATGACATTTTCCTTCAATCCCACCAAAGAATCGACCTTGCCCTTGATTGCGGCATCCGTCAGTACCTTTGTCGTCTCCTGGAAGGAAGCTGCTGACAGGAAGGAATTTGTTGCAAGAGCTGCCTTCGTGATCCCGAGCATCACCTGCTTGCCGACCGGCGGCTCCTTGCCCTCTGCCGTCAGTCTCTCTACCTCATCCTCAAACTCTAAGGCATCGACCATCACGCCCGGCAGGAAGGAGGAATCTCCATTTTCCTCAATGCGGATTTTTTTCAGCATCTGGCGGACGATCACCTCGATATGCTTATCGTTGATCTCCACACCCTGCAGGCGGTACACACGCTGTACCTCACGAAGCATGTAGTCCTGTACATCACGCACACCCTTGATCTCTAAGATATCATGCGGATTCACACTACCTTCTGTAAGAGCCTCACCCTTTTCAAGCATCTGCCCCTCCAGTACCTTGATACGGGAGCCGTAAGGAATCAGATATGCTTTCTGGTTTCCGGTCTCTGTGTCCGTAATCACGACCTCACGCTTCTTTTTCGTCTCACGGATGGATACCTCACCGCCGAACTCTGCGATGATTGCAAGACCTTTTGGCTTACGCGCCTCGAAAAGCTCCTCGACACGCGGAAGACCTTGTGTGATATCATCACCAGCCACACCACCGGTATGGAAGGTACGCATCGTAAGCTGAGTACCCGGCTCACCGATCGACTGCGCTGCAATGATACCGACAGCCTCACCGACCTGTACCGGCTCACCGGTCGCCATATTTGCACCGTAGCATTTTGCACAGATGCCCGTATGTGATTTACAGGTCAGAATATTACGGATTTTCACCTTTGCCGCATCTCCGGCATCGACAATCGCCTTTGTATTTACAATGCGTGCTGCACGCTTCGGCGTAATCATATGATTTGCCTTTACGATCAACTCTCCCTCATCATCATAGATATCCTCGCAGGAGAAACGACCGGTAATACGCTCCTCTAAGGATTCGATCATTTCCTTTCCGTCCATAAATCCGGACACTTCCATCCCCGGAATCATATCCTTATCCGCACAGCAGTCCGTCTCATGAATGATCAATTCCTGGGAGACATCGACCAGACGACGCGTCAGATATCCGGAATCGGCGGTACGAAGCGCTGTATCGGAAAGTCCCTTTCTTGCACCATGCGCAGAAATGAAATACTCCAATACGTCAAGTCCCTCACGGAAGTTTGACTTGATCGGAAGCTCAATGGTACGTCCCTGTGTATCTGCCATCAATCCACGCATCCCGGCTAACTGCTTGATCTGCGCCTGTGAACCACGGGCACCGGAATCCGCCATCATATAGATATTATTATAATCATCCAGTCCGTCCATAAGAGCCGTCGTAAGCTCTCCATCGGCTTTATTCCAGGTAGCGATAACCGCCTTGTAACGCTCCTCCTCTGTCAAAAGTCCCCTGCGGAACTTTTTCGAGATGATATCAACTGTATCCTCAGCATCGGAAAGAATCTGCTTTTTTGCCTCCGGCACGGTCATATCAGAAATGGAAACCGTCATCGCGGCGCGTGTCGAATACTTATATCCGAGCGCCTTGATATTATCCATCGTCTCTGCCGTTCCGGTCGCGCCATGCGCATTGATGCACTTCTCTAATATCTGCTTTAGCTGTCCCTTCTTAACTAAGAAGTCAACCTCCGGCACCATGAAATTCTCATCCTTTGTCCGGTCTACAAAACCTAAATCCTGCGGAATGATCTCATTAAACAGAAATCTTCCGAGCGTGGATTCAATGACTCTTGTCTCTGTTTCACCCTTTGCATTGATTCCGGTTCTTCTGACCTTAATCTTTGCATGAAGCGTCAGTTCTTTATTTTCATAAGCTAAAATTGCTTCGTTAACAGACTTATAAAAATGTCCCTCACCTAAAGCCCCCGGTCTTTCCTGTGTCAGATAATAAATACCCAGAACCATATCCTGCGAAGGCACGGCAACCACACCACCATCGGAAGGCTTTAACAGATTGTTCGGCGAAAGTAAAAGGAACCGGCATTCTGCCTGTGCCTCTACGGAAAGCGGCAAATGCACCGCCATCTGGTCACCGTCGAAATCGGCATTGAACGCGGTACAAACAAGCGGATGCAGCTTGATTGCCTTACCCTCTACTAAAATCGGCTCAAATGCCTGAATACCAAGTCTGTGAAGGGTAGGGGCACGGTTTAACATAACCGGATGCTCACGGATTACATCCTCTAAGACATCCCATACCTCCGTCTGAAGCTTCTCCACCATCTTCTTTGCCTGCTTGATATTATGCGCTGTCCCGTCAGAAACTAATTCCTTCATAACGAAAGGCTTGAATAATTCAATCGCCATCTCCTTCGGCAGACCACACTGATAAATCTTAAGCTCCGGTCCTACGACGATAACGGAACGCCCGGAATAGTCCACACGCTTTCCTAATAGATTCTGACGGAAGCGTCCCTGCTTTCCTTTTAACATATCAGAAAGTGACTTCAGGGCACGATTACCCGGTCCCGTTACAGGGCGGCCACGACGGCCATTATCGATCAGCGCATCGACTGCCTCCTGCAGCATTCTCTTTTCATTGCGCACGATGATATCAGGTGCCCCAAGCTCTAACAGTCTCTTTAAGCGATTATTTCTGTTGATGATACGGCGATAGAGATCGTTCATATCACTTGTCGCAAAACGCCCGCCGTCAAGCTGTACCATCGGACGAAGATCCGGCGGAATCACAGGAATTACCGTCATGATCATCCATTCCGGCTTATTCTCTGATTCACGGAATGCCTCAATTACTTCCAGTCTCTTAATGATACGCGCACGCTTCTGTCCGGAGGAATTTAAAAGCTCCTCCTTTAATGCATTTCCCTCTTCTTCCAGATCGATGCTCATCAGAAGCTCCATAATGGACTCCGCACCCATACCTGCGCGGAATGCATCACCGAATTTTTCCCTTGCCTCCTGATATTCTGCCTCAGAAAGAATCTGTTTCTGCATCAGTCCGGTTTCTTCCTGTGCCTCCAGTACAATGTATGAAGCAAAATATAATACCTTTTCCAGGTTTCTTGGAGACACATCTAAAATCAGCCCCATACGGCTTGGGATTCCCTTAAAGTACCAGATATGGGACACCGGAGCTGCAAGCTCAATATGCCCCATACGCTCACGGCGTACACTTGCCTTTGTAACCTCAACACCACAGCGGTCGCAGACAACACCCTTATAACGGATCTTTTTATATTTTCCGCAATGACACTCCCAGTCCTTGCTCGGTCCGAAAATCTTCTCGCAGAAAAGTCCGTCCTTTTCCGGCTTCAGCGTTCGATAATTGATCGTTTCCGGTTTCTTTACCTCACCGCGTGACCACTCACGAATCTTTTCCGGAGATGCAAGTCCGATCTTAATCGCATCATATGTGATGTTTGTCTCATTTACACCATTTTCTGCCATAGTAATAACCCTCCACGCACACTTATCTTAATCTTCTTCAAAAATACTAAACGACGCCTCTTCCAACTCCTCTGCAGTACCTTCCATAAATCCTGCATCTTCGTAGGATTCCTCATTCCGGAATGCAAAATCATCATCACCGTTAATGATGGATTTGTACTCTTCTACATTGTCCTCTTCCACATTTTCTGAAAGCAGCACCTCATCTCCGTTCTCATCAAGAACCGTGACATCCAGCGCCAAAGCCTGCAGCTCTTTCAAAAGCACCTTGAAGGATTCCGGAATGCCCGGATCAGAAATATTGTCTCCTTTGATAATTGCTTCATAAGTCTTCACACGACCGACTACATCATCGGATTTTACGGTCAAAATCTCCTGCAGGGTATAGGCAGCACCATATGCCTCCAATGCCCAGACCTCCATCTCACCGAAACGCTGTCCACCGAACTGTGCCTTACCACCAAGAGGCTGCTGGGTAACCAAGGAGTACGGACCGGTAGAACGTGCATGGATCTTATCATCTACCAGGTGGTGAAGCTTCAGGTAATGCATGAAACCGACCGTTACGGCACCGTCAAAATACTCACCGGTACGCCCGTCACGAAGCCTTACCTTTCCGTCTCTATTAATCGGAACACCTTCCCACTCTTTTCTGTAATCCTTATGCTCAACCAGATAGCTTAAAACCTCCGGGTGAAGTGTCTCCTGATACTTGTCTACAAAAGGAGTAACCTGCTCAAGTCTCTCTATCTCCTCTTGATTTTCTTCCTCTCTTGCCTTAGCAAGCTTCTCTTCTAATTCTTCCCGGTCTAACGGTGTATTTACATAATCATTGGCAAGCTCCAAGGTGTCCATAATATCGAACTCGTTTGCTCCGTCAAAGACAGGAGTTGCCACATTAAATCCCAATGCCTTTGCAGCCAGACTCAGATGAATCTCCAGAACCTGACCAATATTCATACGCGACGGCACACCAAGCGGATTCAATACGATATCAAGAGGTCTTCCATTCGGTAAGAACGGCATATCCTCTACCGGAAGCACTCTGGAAACCACACCCTTGTTTCCGTGACGGCCTGCCATCTTATCTCCGACCTGAATCTTTCTCTTCTGCGCAATATAGATACGAACGGTCTGATTCACTCCCGGTGGAAGCTCATCCCCGTTTTCACGGCTGAACACCTTCGCATCCACGATCACACCAAACTCACCATGCGGCACCTTTAAGGAGGTATCACGAACCTCTCTTGCCTTTTCACCGAAGATTGCGCGAAGCAGTCTTTCCTCTGCAGTCAGCTCTGTCTCTCCCTTCGGTGTTACCTTACCGACTAAGATATCTCCGGCACGAACCTCAGCGCCGATCCGGATGATACCTCTTTCATCAAGATCCTTTAATGCATCATCACCGACACCCGGTACATCACGGGTGATTTCTTCGGCACCAAGCTTTGTATCCCTCGCCTCTGCTTCATATTCATTGATATGGACAGATGTATAAACATCCTCCTGTACTAATCTTTCACTTAAAAGAACCGCATCCTCGTAGTTATATCCTTCCCATGTCATAAAACCGATCAAAGGATTCTTTCCTAATGCGATCTCGCCACCGCAGGTAGAAGGACCGTCTGCGATAACCTGTCCTTTTGTCACCCTGTCACCACGGCTTACGATCGGACGATGATTCATACTGGTTCCCTGATTACTGCGCTGGAATTTTGCTAATTTATACCGATGTGCCTTTCCTTCATCGGAACGGATCAAAATCTCATTGGATGCAGAACGCTCTACCGTACCGTCTTCCTCTGCCAGCACACAGTTTCCGGAATCGACTGCTGCCTTCCTCTCCATACCTGTTCCGACCACAGGAGCCTCTGTTACCAACAAAGGCACTGCCTGACGCTGCATGTTCGAACCCATCAAAGCACGGTTCGCATCATCATTCTCTAAGAACGGGATCATCGCCGTAGCCACGGAAAATACCATCTTCGGTGACACGTCCATGAGATCGATCTTGCTTCTCTCAAACTCAGAAGTCTCCTCACGGAAACGACCGGAAACACTCTTTCTGACGAAGTGTCCCTCTTCATCCAGTGCTTCATTTGCCTGTGCCACAATATAACGATCCTCCTCATCCGCGGACAGATAAACCACTTCATCGGTAATGCGCGGATTTTCCGGATCACTCTTATCCACCTTACGATAAGGTGCCTCTACGAAACCGTATTCATTGATCCTTGCATAAGATGCAAGCGAGTTGATCAGTCCGATATTCGGTCCTTCAGGAGTCTCTACCGGACACATACGCCCATAATGCGTATAGTGGACATCTCGCACCTCAAAACCTGCACGGTCCCTGGAAAGACCACCCGGTCCGAGCGCGGATAAACGGCGCTTATGTGTCAGCTCAGAAAGCGGATTGTTCTGATCCATGAACTGGGAAAGCTGGGAGCTTCCGAAGAACTCCTTGACTGCCGCCGTTACCGGTTTAATATTGATCAGTGACTGTGCCGTAATCTGCGTAATGTCCTGTGTGGACATTCTTTCACGCACGACACGCTCCATACGGGACAAACCGATGCGGTACTGGTTCTGCAAAAGCTCTCCGACCGCACGAATACGTCTGTTTCCCAGATGATCGATATCATCATCATTTCCGATGCGATACTCTAAATGCATATTATAATTCACGGAAGCAAAAATATCTTCCTTTGTGATGTGCTTCGGAACCAATTCAGAAGCCCTGTCCTGAATCATTTCCTTAATGATCTCTTCATCATCACTTTCCTCTAAAATTTCCTTTAACACAGGATAATAAACATTTTCCGTAATGCCAAGCTCTCTCGGATTCACACCTGCGATATATTCTCTCAAATCTACCGTCATGTTAGAAAGCACCTTCGTCACATGCTCTTCCTTTTCCACCATGACGAACGGAATCGCTCCATTCTGAATCTGCGTCGCAAGCTCCTCAGTGATCAAGGTTCCTGCCTCAAAAATTTCACCCGTCGATGCAGAAGGAAGCGTATCCTCTGCAAGAGTACATCCGGCAATACGATATCTGAAATGTAATTTCTTATTAAACTTATATCTTCCGACCTTTGCAAGATCATATCTTTTCGGATCAAAGAACATACCATTTAAAAGATTTTCCGCACTCTCCACGGACAGAGGCTCACCCGGACGAAGCTTTTTATAAAGCTCTAAAAGACCATCCTGGTAATTATCTGTCGTATCCTTATCGATACTTGCCAGAATCTTCGGCTCTTCGCCAAATACTTCCTTGATCTGCTCATTGGTGCCAAGTCCAAGCGCACGCAGGAAGACCGTAATCGGCACCTTTCTGTTTCTATCTACACGAACAGAGAAGATATCATTCGAATCCGTTTCGTATTCTAACCATGCCCCACGGTTCGGAATTACAGTAGATGAAAACAGTTCCTTACCAAGCTTATCATGTCCGATTGCATAATAAATTCCCGGCGAACGAACTAACTGACTGACGATAACACGCTCTGCACCATTGATCACAAAGGTGCCGGTAGCCGTCATCAACGGAAGATCTCCCATGAAAATCTCATGCTCTTTAATCTCCTCCGTCTCTTTGTTATGCAATCTGACCTTTACCTTGAGAGGTGCTGCATAGGTTGCATCCCGTTCTTTACACTGATCGATATCATATTTGGTTTCATCCCTGCAAAGCTCAAAATCTACAAATTCCAAGCTTAAATGACCACCAAAATCTGAAATCGGCGAGATGTCACGGAACACTTCCTTTAATCCTTCGTCCAGGAACCACTGATAAGAATTTGTCTGAACCTCGATCAGGTTCGGCATCTCTAAGACCTCTTCCTGCATCGAATAGCTCATTCTCACACCATTATTTACTGTAATTGGATGTATCCTATTCTTCTCCATCGATGTTTCACTCCTTATTTTATAGAGTATTTTGCTGCCAGCCTGTAAACTGCTCTTTTCATTTTTCCTTCTTTATGATAAGATAAAGTCGTAAATAAGGAAAAACCGCACTTTTTCGACGAAAAGACCGATTCTTTTGTCGATTGAAAATGTCTAGTCAGCCACAGTAGCGCATTTTTCATCTTATCATCAAATAATTAGGATGTCAAGCATTTTCTTCTAAAAATTACCAGGCGGTATGGCAGGGCAAAGTTTCCATTCACACCTTATCAGACAATGCAAAACTTTTATCAGGAGGTGACACATGAGCACATTAAATGTTGAAGAAATTCTTTCAAAAATGACATTAGAACAAAAAGCCGGACTCTGCTCCGGCGCGGATTTTTGGCATACAAAAGCCTATGAGGATATTGGTCTGCCACAGATCATGGTATCCGACGGACCGCACGGTCTCAGAAAGCAGGAGGCTGAGGTCGATCATATGGGAGTTGCGGAAAGCATTAAGGCAATCTGTTTTCCTACTGCATCTGCCATGGCATGCTCCTTTGACAGAGATCTGCTGCATGAGGTAGGAGATGCTCTTGGTGAGGAATGTATCGCTGAGCAGATATCTGTTCTTTTAGGTCCCGGAATCAACATGAAGCGTTCCCCGCTCTGCGGAAGAAATTTTGAATATTATTCCGAAGATCCTTACCTTGCCGGCGAGCTGGGTGCTTCCTTTATAAACGGAGTACAATCCCGCGGTATCGGTACCAGCTTAAAGCATTTTGCCGCCAACAACCAGGAGTGGAGACGCATGAGCATCAGTGCTGTAGTCAGTGAACGGGTGCTTCGGGAAATCTATCTAGAGGCATTTCGAAAGGTTGTAGAAAAAGCAAAGCCCTGGACCATTATGTGCAGCTACAACCGTATCAACGGTGTCTACTCCGCAGAAAACAAATGGCTCTTAACGGATGTACTCCGTGATGAATGGGGATATGAAGGACTTGTCATGACTGACTGGGGTGCGATGAACCGGCGTGTTCCCGCCCTAAAAGCCGGACTCGACTTAGAGATGCCTTCCTCCCATGGAGAAACCGATAAACAGATTGTTGCTGCCGTAAAAGACGGCTCTCTTTCCGAAGAAATTTTGGATACCTCTGTACGGCGTATCCTTAATCTGATAGCCAATGCAGTCAAAGGGAAACCAAAAGAAAAAACCTCGTATGATAAAGAACAGCATCATTCCCTTGCAAGAAAAACCGCCGAGGAGTCCGCAGTACTACTAAAGAACGATGGTACATTGCCACTGAAGGCCGGCACAAAGCTTGCACTGATCGGAGCATTTGCCGAAACCCCGCGCATCCAGGGCGGCGGCTCCAGTCATATCAACTGCAGCAGGGTTGATTCTGCTTTAGAAAGCTTCCGGGAATATGATGAATATTCTGTAACCTATGCAAAAGGCTATGTCACGGAGGAAGACCAGATCGATACCTCTTTGGAAACAGAAGCTGTGAATGCTGCAAAAAATGCGGATGTTGCCGTTATTTTCGCTGGTCTGCCGGATGCCTTTGAGGGAGAGGGATATGACCGGACACATATGAATATGCCGGACTGTCAGAATCATTTGATTGAAGAAATTAAAAAAGTACAAAAAAATATTGTGATCGTTCTGCACAATGGCTCTCCGATCACAATGCCCTGGTTTAATCAGGTAAATGCCGTCCTTGAAATGTATCTTGCAGGACAGGCAAGCGGCAGTGCAGCCGTCCGCCTTCTGACCGGTAAAGTGAATCCTTCCGGCAAGCTTGCGGAAACCTTTCCGCTGCGTATTGAAGATACTCCCGCTTTTCTGAACTTTCCCGGAGATCATAACTCTCCTGTAAACCGTAATGAGGTTTCCTACAGCGAAGGGATTTTTATCGGATACCGCTATTATGATAAAAGAAAACTTGAGGTACAGTTTCCATTTGGTTACGGCTTAAGCTATACAACATTTTCCTATGATCATCTTAAGGTGTCCTGTCAAAAGGACAACGGTTCCGGTCCGAAAACCTACCAAAGTGGTTCAGGCGATGTACTGACCGTTTCTGTGGACATTACAAATACCGGAAATGTGTCCGGCAAAGAAACCGTACAATTATATGTAAAAAATTTCATCGGATTGGAAAACCGTCCGGAGAAGGAGTTAAGAGAATTTGCAAAAATTGCGCTGGCACCCGGCGAAACGAAAACCATTACTTTCGAGTTGACAGATTCTGCTTTTTCTTATTATAACGAAGCAGCCGGAAGATGGTTTATCGAAAGCGGCGAATACTCCATTCTGGTCGGCTCCTCCTCAAGAGATATCCGTTTATCAGAAAAGCTTGCGGTACAAAGTAACGACCGTCTGCCATTTACTGCCGGAGACACCACCTCCTGCAGTGATGTAAAATTATTTTCAAAGAAACCGGAGCTTTTAGATGCATTTTTGCAAAAAAGCGGCTTCCTTCCAAGTCCTGAAATGAACGGCGAAGAAATAAGCGATGCCGATCAGGGACTTGCCATGGCAATGTTTGCCGATACTCCGCTCCATTCCATTATCTCCTTCAGCAGTGAAAATCTGACCTGCGCAGATATCGAAAATATCATAAAGGAGCTAAACGAAGCCGAGCAGAATTAACAGACCAGACAGCTATTCTGTCATGATTCCAAAAATATTTTTTCAGCACACAGGCTGCTCTGTCAGAAAAAGGCGTCCAATTTTACGGACACCTTTTTCTTTGTTTATCCTTTTCATACTTATCCTTCGTTGCCATGCCTCCACGAATATGACGTTCTGCCTTATTTATGTCAAGTACCTCTCTGGCCTGCATTGCCAAAGCCTTATCAATCCTTTGCAGTCGTTCTGTTACATCTTTATGCACTGTACTTTTGCTGATTCCCATTTTCACAGCAGTCTGCCTGACTGTCGCGTTATGTTCAATGATATACTGAGCGGCTTTTA
>CADBMH010000085.1 GCA_902795705.1 uncultured Lachnospiraceae bacterium
ACCTTCTGCTGTTGTGAGCGCAGAACCGTCTGCTGATGTCAGTGCAGAACCGTCTGCTGATGTCAGTGCGGAACCGAGTGTGGAGCCTAGCAAGGAGCCTAGCGTTGTCAAAGAGATCAAGCTCCTTAATGCCGAGGCCCTGACAAATGCAGACGGCGACAAGGCTTATGTTTACTATGATGTCCTTGACCAGTACGGCGAGTCCATGAGAGAGTCCGTTGACATCCAGTGGACCACCTCCCCGGCAGGCGGCAAGGCTGACAAAATCTCCGGCAGGATTACTGTACCGAAAACGGACGGATTTAAATATGGTGATAAAATCTTTGTGACCGGTGTCCATGTAAAGACCGGTACCGTTATGAATGAAAGTGTTACCGTCGGCATGACTCAGAATGTCGATACAGTCAAGTTTGCCGGATTCATTAACAAAAATGATACTACGGCTACCAAGCCCCTTGAAAATCTTCCGGCCAACTTTGCAACCGGAACTTATTACATGCTGTTCACGACTTATGACCAGAACGGCAACCCGCTTGATGTGACAGAAACCGGTTTTGCTTCCGCTAACCTTACTTTCATCAGCAATAACCCGCTTCTTATGACCTTAGAGGATACCTCGACCGAAAAGAACTTTACGGTCGGCGGCGTGGATTATGCAGCCGTTAAGGTTGAGCCGGGCCAGTATGTTGACAAGGGCGGCGAAGCCAAAGTCACCGTTGTTTCCAATAAGACAGGCGGCAAGACAGAATTTACAGTTGTTATCGGTGAAAGACCTCAGCTCAAGAGCTTAGAGCTTTCTTCTCCGAAGGCAACCGTCGCAGACGGTGATTCCAATGTTGAGATTCCGTATGTTGCCAAGGATGTGAACGGAAACAGCGTGACGGATTATGAGACAATCGTCCGTTCCTCTAACAGCCTTTCCCTGAGCTGCTCAGAGGGTACTCTTGTCGTAAAGGAAAAGAATGACGGTACTGCAGGTATCTACTGGTCTGATATCGCTGCATACGATCCGACGGAGGCAAATACCTATAAAACTAAGAACAGCGACATCACGAACGGCATTGACAGGAACATCTCCCTGACTACAATCGTGGTGGGTGGCGAGTCCAACAACCTGCTCCTCTCCGTCAGTGACATGCGTATCCCGACGACAATCAAGAACATCAGCCTTCCGGAATACATTGCAAACGGCGGTTCACAGTTGATCAGCATGAAGGGATTCAATAACTGGCAGTACGGTCACAACTGCATCCAGTTCTTAGACCAGTACGGTGCCGAGCTTGGTGACGGTAAGGCGACGGCTTTCTTCCAGAATGCTGCAACAAATGAATTTGGCGCAAATACAGACAAGGGATTATATGGCCTGAAGGTCGATGTGGGTGCTGAAAAGCACTTGGGCGTTGCCGCTGATGAAATCTTACAGTACAGTGCGGATAACGGCCTTGCAACAGAGCAGCTTTTCAAAGCAGACAGCAGCACGCTGACTTCCGACACCATTAAATTCTCCATCGCTAAATTTGTCGCTGATACGGGTAAGTCCGTTAAGGATGCGGATGACTGGACCGTTGCGAGCAAGGCAGTGACAAAGACGGTCAATATCGTTCCTGTCACAAAGCTCGGGAACATGGCGGTTTCCGGTCTGGATCAGACAATCGAGGTGGATGATGGGGCCGGTAATGAGGTAAGACCTACTTCAACGGATATTGATACGGCAAAGAGTACTGCTCTGAACGGAAAGAGTACAGTTAGTGACAGTGATGATACAAAATACACTGTGACGGGTGTATATAACGGAAATACAATGACCATTCCGAATGATAACATCGCAGGCGGAAGCGGGAATATTGTAAACACTTTTGCGGACAACTGGAGTGATGACGGAACATATGGAAGGGAATACGAAGCATATGTTGGATATCCATTCGATGGAAATGTAACAGAGGCAGATGCCTTTGACTTCACAAAGATGGCTTTCCCTGGAAAGGTATTCTCTAAAGAGCTCGTATTGTCTGTTTCCAATGAGAACAAGACGGCCGAATATGATGCATGGGAAAGTGCAAAGAGTGAGCTTGAAGATGCAGAGAGCAAGCTTGCAGATGCAAGGGATGCATTGAATACAGGCGTGTATGATTTGGATGCAGCTACAACTGTGGGTGCATTAAAAACAGCAGTGGGGGCGGTTACGGATAAGTATGACGAGCTGAGTGCTGCTCGGCAGGCATTATTGACAAGTTATTCTGATTTTACAGATGCATGGACTGCCTTAGCTTCCGGTGATGTTTCAACAACGGCTAATAAAAAGAAATATACGGATGCGAATATAAAGGCACTGACAGATGCATCAGATGCATTAAAGGCAGAAATCAATGATTTAACAGCCGGTGATGATAAAACAGCAATTCAGACTGCAATACCGGATGCAAGTCTGGATGCATCTGCAAATGGTGTAAATGCAAAGGCTGCACTTGTAAAGGCTGCAGATTGGTATACTGCTCAGGCACAGTTGGTTGTTGCTGACGAATTATTGGATGCAAGTGACTTTAGTTATACATCATCCAGCAAGGTTGCTGCGGCAAAGGCTGAGTATGACAAGTTAGTGCAGGGAACATATGCCGGTCTTGGTGCACTTGGTACAACTGTAGGTTCAGCAATTGAAACCGTTGCGACAAAGACGACTGCTCTGGCAGATGCAAAGACAGCACTTGAAAAGGCAGGCGGAAGCACGACGGCAAATGTTTCTACAACGGTGAGAAAGGATGTTTCTTACTGCATGACTCCTAGTGAGGTTACTTCCATTGAACTGGTCGCCTATGGAAATGTTCCCGCAAAACCGACGAACACAACGCTGGCTAAGAGTGCTATCATTGCAGGCGCGGATTATAATACCTGGAGCGATCTTCCTGTATATGTGAAGGTGCTTTCCCAGTATGGACGCGAGATGACAGGAAATATCGTCTACACGATCACAGACTACACCGAGGATGAAGTGCTTGGCAAGAAGAAAGGCAATGCACAGATTATCGGCAACGGTACGGCAGACATCTCCGTTGAGGGTGCTGAGATTGGTGATACCTTTACCCTGACTGCTAAACAGAAGGGCACGAACATTACGGCAAGCATAAAGATTACGGTCGGTGCTGACACGAATGCATTTATCGGTGCAAACACAGGTAATGATGAAGCTGACAAGACACTCAGAAAGACTTACTTTGATTATGTAAAATAATCAGGTCGGAAAATGAGTTTCTATGAGGCAGATGAAAGAATCTGTTTGATGGACAGGAGTCCGGGTATGATATCCGGACTCCTGTTTTATCAGACGAACGATTTTATTATTAAAAAACGCGCTACGGAGAAATGAGGTTCCGATAAGGGAAAATACTGCCGGACTGAAGCTCTCAGACACTTTCCCGTACGGCACCCAGCTAAAGCTGCTCCGGCATGGAGGAAAAAATGTTAAAAATTATAAATAATAAAAAAGAAAGAATTATTTTTTATAGGGGTAAAAAAATGAAAAATCTGACCGGAATTGCGATTCTCCTGCTCTTGGCAGCCTGTCTTCAGGCAGGGTGCGGGAATCAGGGGAAAGAAAACGGGGTTCATCCCACAGCGTCTCCATTCAATACTTCGGATCGTACGGATGCTTCCGGAACATCCACGGCAGATCCTTCTAAGGAGCAGGACGATGAGAGAAGCATTATGCCGACGGCAGCACCGGAGCCGATTATACAGAAAAGCATAGCAAGGGCAGGGAAGGAAGTCTATTCCGACAATGTCCGTACGATAACCGTACTGGGATTGAAAGAGTACAAAAGCCTGAAATCAAAAGATTATGACGAAAAAAACAAAAAAGGGCTTCTTGACAAGGCGGAGAAAGGTAGCTGCTACCTTGTGTTATTTTTAGAGATAGCGAACCATGCGGAAAAAGAACTCCATATAAATCCGGATTATCTCAAGACAAAAGTGGACGGAAATGAAGTGAAGAATACATTCCTTTTGAACGATCCGGAGGATTATCAGACCATTTTTAAAACGATAGGAGCCGGTGACTACAGGCAGGGCTTCCTTGTATGGGAGGTTCCGGAAAACTGGAAAAAGCTCTCTCTTACCTTTTGGGAATTTGAACTCCTCGGCGGCAAGAGGCTGAAACTTACAGCGACACCAAAAAATCTGAAAAATCCGGAGCCGGCACTCATACGGGCAGGGAATGACTGATTTTTAGAGCTATCGACCGGTTAGCTTTTAGATGAAAATCATTTAACGCTGACTGCCGCCCCTGGATGCCCCCGGTGTCCTCCGGGGGCATGCCTGCCCCTCTTTTTTATATCCTTAATCTGTGCCGACCAGTACCTTCTTTCCTTCAAAGGCAAAGCCGTATTTCCGGATGTTTCCCTCCGGGAAGCCGAGGGCTTTCAGCTCTGCTGCGTAATTTTTTTCCTCGATCTGTCTCAGGGCCGCCTTTACGGTATCCGCCAGATCCTTCTCCCTTTTTCTTTTCCGAACCTTAAATTCAATGATATAGGCATTCCCCGTCAAGTCTTTCCGGTACAGCATCACATCATATCTCCCGAACCCGCTCTCGCGGTTCGATCGCAGGACATACTCCCCGGATAATTCCACCAAAAGCCCCAACACGAGCCCATGGTAGAACCGCTCCGGCTCCGCCCCCGACGGATTCTTCCCCGTGTCGAACGAACTGAACACGATCTCACTCGTATCCTGAAGGAACTCATTGACCGAATCCACATCATCCAGAAAGAGCGCCTTGATAAAGTTGTTGTATTTCTCCTGTACCCTGCCGAACCAGTCCCTGACCATTCTCCGGAACATGATGTGTGTCTCCTCGTTCGTCAGCTTGAGCTCATACATGGCAGTCCCATCCGGCGAATACTGGTATTCCTCACCCGTCTGGTAGGAGATCACCTTCAGGTAGCCCGTCGCCAGCAGAAGGCTCCAGATCGCCGATTCATTATTGTCTAACTGGTTGTAGATAATCTGCTCGTCCACTGGTACACGGATAACCTCTTTCCTCATCAGTGCCTCAAAGGTCATCTTGATCTCCGGGTTTCCCTCCCGGATCAGCTTCCCCGCCAGGCTGTTGCTGCTCGTGTTCGCCCAGTAGACACCCACCTTTTTCTTGTCTAGGTAGTTGATGATCGACCATGGGTTATAGATGTCCCGGTGTTCCCCGAAGGTGAACCCGTCGTACCATGACTTTACCTTTTCCTTTTCACTTTCTTCGATTCCCTGTTCGTCCATTGCCGCAAAGACCTCTTTCTCCGTGAAGCCGAAGGCGGTCGCATATTTGTCGGAAGTCGTCGTGACCACCTCAGGGTTATTGAGGTCGGAAAAGATGCTTTCCTTGCTCACCCTTGTGATCCCGGTCATAATCGCACGCTCCATATACGGGTTCGTCTTGAATGCCGAGTTGAACAGACTCCTTATGAACCCGGCGAACTCATCCCAGTATCCGCTGACATATGCCTCCTGCATCGGCGTGTCGTACTCATCAAGGAAGATCAGGACTTGTTTACCATAGTGCTTGGACAACAATCTGGAAAGCAGATTTAATGCCGTTTTTGCTAATTCCTCCGACATGTCAAAGGTGATTTTCCCAAACAGGTTCCTTTCATTTTCTGTCAGCTTTTCCGAATCCCGAAGAAAACCATAACTGTCAAACAGCTCCGAAATAATCTGTTTGATCTGAAACACGGCATCCTTATAAGTCGTCTCCTTCACATTTGCGAGCGACAGGCTGATCACCGGATAGCTCCCCGCAAGCTCCCGGTACTTTTCCTCCTTCCAGATCTCCAGTCCGTCAAACAGTTCCTCCTGATCGTCATACCTGTTCGAAAAGAACCGGTCGAGCATGCTCATGTTCAGCGTCTTCCCGAACCGCCTCGGACGCGCGATCAGTGTCACATCATCCCTGCTCTCCCACCATTCCTTTATGAAACGGGTTTTGTCCACATAGAAGACATCTCCTGCTGCAATGGATGCAAAATCCTGTATTCCGATGCCAACTGTCCTTGCCATGAGCCTCCGCCCTCCTCTCATCTCTCTGCGGGCTCCCCCGCATATCATTTATGCATACATGCCAGGCTTTCTGCCCGCCCGTGCACCGGACCCGCCCTTCCTTCTTCCGGCATCCCGCACACTGCCGGCATCCAATCCGGCTCCGTTATCCCCATTATACCCGTTTTCCCCCGTTTCCACAATCCTTTTCTGACATCCGCATATTCTATCTCATGCAGCAAATAACCTAATGTAAGCGTGGATTCCCCGGTTATGTTATTTTTAGCGATGTGAAACTCTGGCTTGCAAATCTGTCTGCCATTTTATTGAAATCCAGTATATTTAATCCGGCATGGGTTGCCCATTCAGAATTTTGATTGCCTTTTCAGCATCTTCTTCTGTAATGCCACGCACAGATTCCTCATATTTGGTTCCGGGCTTTTTTCGGGAAGTAGTCACCACATTCTGCTCTAATTCCCTCCACTGCCAAAAAGTATCATCATCCAGAATGACAAAGGCTTCCACATCCGGTCTCTGCTTTAACCATGCACGAATCTCTGCCGGTCTTGCATAAGGACCACTACCGATTTCCGGCGTCTGTCCCCTAACACTAAGACATTCTTTATCCATCAGTTCCTGAAATAGTTTAAAATCTTTCAGTGTCAGATCACTGCAGCCACCCATAAAACCGCTTTTCACGAACCTGCCATAAGCAAACCGCCTGGAACTGGACATGATGATATCAGCATTTGTTTTTTTAACAATCCGTTTCAGCAATTTGATTGCTTCCGGATGAACTGCTATATTATCTCCCCTGCTTCCCAGGTCATCATTTAAAACTCCGTCAAAATCCAAAAAAATCACTTTTTTCAGGCCATCATGGATATCATGGAAAGAATCTTTATTTCTATAGTTATAGTCGTCTGCCCATCTCGTCTCTTCCATAGCCAGATCCCACCATGCACCATATTTCAAAATAGTTTTTGCCTGTTGCATTTCTCGTTCTCCCATACAATCCTTGGGGGAATGATGCCACACAAAATGTCCCGGGAAATCTTTTCCCATATCTAAATCGTCTAAAATAACATAGTACTTCAATCCCTCATTTGCAGCTAAATATGCTTTAATATCCTGCACTTTATTATGAAATACACCGACAGCAGGAACCACCTCATGTAACGGCAGGTCATGCAGCTTGAATAATAATCGCAGATTTTCAATGGAAATCGTATCCCGCCAATTTGAATGCAGCACAATTTCAGCTCCTTCAGTGAGCAGCGTTTTCAGATTTTGTACCGCTCCCGCATCCCAGTCATAATACACCGCAGCGACATCATACTCGTCTATTTTCAAATATCTCTGATCCAAGTATTTTTCAGCTAATTCCTGCTGCAATTTTTTCCGGTCATGTTTAAATCTTTCCCTATGCCAATCCGGCTGTAAAACACCATCAATATCAAGGAAAATCACCCTTCTTTTATTTTCTGCTTTATCCATGTCAACTCCTTCTTTCTGTCCATTCAAGTTTATTTTGACTCCAGCACCACATTATTAAATGTCCCTACTATATATCGACAGTTTTGTGCAATGCCTATAATGTTTTCATCATTTTTAACATATCCTCCAATAAAATACTGCTTAAGCAACACTTACAACAAAGCTTACCGCGTTGACAACGGCAATTACGAATCTTTCAGGAAGCGATACTGATATCAAAGCTTTCACAGATGCAATTGATAATTTTGATAAAGTCATTACTGACTTGACAGCAAATGAAAAGAAGGCTCTGACAGATGTGCTTACCACAGCCGGTGCCAATAATGAATATACGAAGTATACAGTAGCAAAAGAGGCAATCTACAGTTCAAACAGAGCTGACTATACAGATAAGGCTGCGGAAATTGATGCTGTTGCAACAGCGGCGAGTGCTTTGGCTGCAGCAATTGGTAGTGCAGGGAATGCAACTAACGGTATCCAGAGCAAGGAATGGTGGAAGGCAGATACCCAGTTAAAGGCTGGCATACGGCATTCTGTAAAACCGTCAGGCAATGTTCCGCACATAAAATGTTTTGCAATGTTTAAAAAAACATTTATGATTTTTCTTTTCTGCTTTCTTGCTGCGGGCTGTGGCAAAACAAAGGAACAGACCGGTGACCGGCTGACCTCGGAGCAGAAAGCAGTTGTTGAACAGGCAGAACGGCAGATAAAGGAGCTGGATCAGAAGAGGCAGGAGGCAGAAAAAAATGCCACTCCGACTCCTGAAATTTATGTTGAAAAAAGTCATTTTCAACCTGAGAAGGAAGTTTATGATGATAATATCCGCAGTATAAAAACAATAGGACTGAAGGAATATAAAAAATTGAGTACAAAAGAACATACTGACCGGGCGGCAAAAGGGAAAAAATATCTTGTTCTCTTTCTGGAAATACGGAACCGAGGTGAGCAGAATGTATTCTTCCTTCCGGACTATCTGTCAGCCAATGCAGATGGGGAAAAAATCGAAAAAGTTTTCTTTCATAAGAAACCGGAGGATTTGAAGGATCCGGCAGAGCCGAGCAAGACAGAGGAATAAAAACGGTTCTAAAATTTTAATATAGAGTATGCAAAATGTTAAGAAAAAATCCGGAAAAGTTTGATTCGATCAGGTATGTTTACTATAAGAGTACCGTTCCCAAGAATAACACTTCCGCTGCTTGTGCAAAGCTGAGCATTACTAAATCACTCTATCTGATAAAGCTCCTTCATCCCGGCAAGCCCCTCCTCCATAGTAAAATCTAATCCGATCTGCTCCAAACGCAGATGTTCTTTCTGAACCTTTGAAAGAAATTCCATCATTGCCTGAAGAGGCAGACCGGAGAGCCGGATTCTTTCCGTTACATTTATGATCTGAAGCAGGCGGAATACATCGTATTTATGCTTTTTCAAATCTTTTTCATTTACATGAAATCCTGCTTCCTTCTTCTTCAGAAGATCTGTCCATGCATATGCTTTAAAGGGAATCAGGTAGGCAGCATCCAATACACAGATTCCATTTACCACCCGGCGTCCCCGGTGCATCAAAGCATAGAAATCATCATTGAGCAAAATAGCAGAAAGGCTCTGTACATCTTCATCGATATGTATAGGAATGATCTGCGAATCACTCTCCAAATGATAATCCGGTTTTCTGGAAAACAATTCTATCTGTTCGGGATAACCATTTTCCGGTTCCGTGAACCGGTAAAAATGCAGATCTTCACTCTGCTTCCAACCGCAACGGTATCCTCCTTCCCTGACAAACTCCCAGAAAAGCTTCGCAAATTCCTGATACCGGTCTTCCAGAAGAATGATCATGTCGATATCCTTTGTTGCACGGAAATCATATGCTTCCTCTGAAAAAAGAATACTACAGGCGGCACCACCGATCACAGTATAACAGTCTTCATAACCTTTAAATTTTTCCCGAAAAAGTTCCAAGCCCTTTATAGCCATTTGTATTCCTCCAGTACATTTTCCAACTCTCCAGATACCCGTTCATCAGATGTGTTTTTTAAAGTGCAATACAGCGAAACAGGATCCGCTTTTCCTTCTACCGGGAACAATGTCGGATCGTATTTCCAAAATTGCACCCTTATCACATCATCCGCATCATTCCATTGTACATCAACAGGAGACTCATTAACATAACTACCGCTGTCTTTGTGTACTGCATAGGTCGGTATCATTGGGGGATTCAGCATGGAATATTCGCTTAATGCACTTTCTCCTGCCAATATCCCCTTTGCATCAGGAATAGAATAATAGTTCTCTTTCTGCACAGGATTGAGCAGATACTTCCTGGCTGCCAGAAAGTATTCATAACCGTCTGCCACGCGCTCTACATATACATTCTTTCCACGCCTTGTCTCCATAGTAAGTCCTGCTTCATACAGTGTACAGGATGCTTTTGAAACTGCCGCCTTTGTAACATTTAGTGCTTCGGCGATCCGTTCCTTTGCATAAGCTTCCCTTTTTTGATACAGCAGATACAAGAACATGCATTGCGTCACCGGCGAAAATCTTTTTGTTATCTGCTTATGCATTTTATAGAAAGCATTATTTAAACAGACTCCGAGAAATGGCAGATAAATCTGCCCGCTCTCTGTAATGAACGGCAGGAAGTTCCGGATCATGGCATTCCTTTGGAGCCTGTCTGTTTTTTCAAAAGCAAAAGCTACATTTTGCTTGTAAAAATCCTGATATTTTGCCATTTGAAGCTTCATCTTTTTCAGATCAAGTGCCTCCGGATTTTGAATTTCGACAATAATAAACTCCACACCGTTCAGAACAGCATGATATATATTTCGTTTATTTAATAAATACATCGGCAGAGGTTGTCTGTCTAAAAATAACTCTGCCTCGATCGAAAGACCGGTTTGTTCCTCAATTACATCTATTATTTTCATTTTCTTTTCCATTCACAAAATGTGTTTACTGATATTTTTTTGTTAATTATATCAAAAAAAGACTGATTTGTACATAGAATTCTGAATAAAATCTGAAACTTTTAATTAAGATTTTTGTCATTGACGAAAATCAAATATAACGCTTCCGCTGCTTTCGCAAAGCTGAGCAAAAAGAAACGCACTCTCTACGTGAACGGCTCCTCTTCCCAAAAGAAGACCATCAAGGCAGAGGTCTCCGGCAAGGCCAAGAAGTTCATCTGCCATAAAAGCTCCCAGCCTCCCCTCCATATACCCCCCTTTAATGTGCCCCCTCCCACGGTCAAGGCAGCGACGCCAACCGCGACTCCGGCAGCATCCGCTTCCGCAGCGCCGTCTGCTACTCCTTCCCTCGCTCCCTCTGCTGAGCCTTCCGCTGTACCTTCTGCTGATGTGAGCGCAGAACCGTCTGCTGATGTCAGTGCAGAACCGTCTGCTGATGCTTCCGCGGAACCGAGTGCGGAACCGAGTGTGGAGCCTTCCAAGGAACCTAGCAAGGTGAGCGAGATCAGGATTCTTAATGATGTCGCTCTGACAAATGAAGCTGGTACCGAGGCTTATGTTTATTACGATGTGTTCGATCAGTATGGCGAATCTATGAGAACACAGACCGATATCCAGTGGACTACCTCTCCGGCTACAAAGACCGTTGACAAGATTGCCGGAAAGATTACCATTAAGAAAGAAATTGCTACCCCTCCTGCAGCGCAGGAGACCTTCACTTATGGACAGCAGATCTTTGTGAATGGTGTCCATGTAAAGACCGGTACGGTAAAACAGGCAAGCCTTACCATTGGTATGGCTCAGGCTGTTGATTCCGTGAAGTTCGGTGGTTTCATTGATACGAACGATCCAACAAAGATTCTCGAGAGTCTTCCTCAGAATTTTGCAGTAGACAGATATTATCTGTTATTCCAGACTTTCGATCAGAACGGCAACCAGTTGGATGTGACGGACAGCGAAGAGTATGCTTCCAAGAACCTGACATTTGTTTGTGACAATCCGCTTCTGTTAGCTCTGGAAAATACAACTGCATATAAGACATTTACTGTTGCAGACAACAGCTATGCCGCTGTTCAGGTTCAGCCAAAGCAGTATGTTGATAAGGGCGGCGAGGCAAACATCACCGTCATTGCAAACAAGACAGGTTCTAAGACAAACATCAATGTCGTTGTAGGCAAGATGGCACAGCTCAAGAGCTTGGAACTTCTGACTCCGTCAAGTGTTGTTGCAGACGGTGACCAGTGGGTTGAAATTCCGTACAAGGCTCTCGATGCCGAAGGCAACACGATAACGAACTATGAAACGATCGTACGCTCCAGCAATACACTGACACTTTCTGCAGGTGACGGCTCTGAGCTGGTTGTAAAAGAAAAGAATGATGGTACGGCAGGTGTCTACTGGTCAGACAGCTCTGACTATGATGTGACCGACGCTGGGAAAAAAGGTACCTACTCTAAGAGTGCCGTATCCGACGGCATCGACAGACAGGTCGCTCTTACTACAGTCGTTGTTGGCGGTGAGTCTAACAACACCATGCTCTCCGTTAGTGACATCCGTATCCCAACCACGATTGTGGGCGTAAAGGATGATGCACTGAAAGATTATATGGCAAACGGCAACTCCGTAAAAATCGGTGTCACAGATGAAAACATACTTATCTTCAAGGATCAGTATGGCAAGGAAATGACCCCTGCACCGAATACCAATGTAAATGCACAGGCAAATGCATTCTTTACCTATGCAGGCTCAAATTTCTTCGGCAACTCCAGTGATGGTGGTTTCTACGGTGTCAAGGTAGTCGGTAACAATGAGTTTGGTGTTAAAAAAGCACCTGTGATTTTGAAAGCAGGCGATTCACAGACCATCACGGCAAGCCTCGATCTGGATGAGACTGTAGATGGTGACGACAAAGATGGTAATAAAACAAATGATTATGTGATCGATGTAAATGAAACAACGGTGAAGTTCACGATCGCAAAGAGCAAGACATCTGATGCGGCCGCTGCTGATTGGAATGACAACAGCAAGGTCTTCTCTAAGACGATTTATGCCGTACCGATTGCAAAGCTCTCTAATCTGAGAATTTCCGGTCTAGATGATGTGGCGTACTACAACACGGCGAAGGAAGACCTGGATAACACAGGTAAGACAAAAAGTGATGATTTGAATGCCGGCAGCATCACAGCATTAAAGAATAAGAGTGCAAGCATCGGAAGCGGCAAGTACAATGTCTATGGTTCTTACAAAGGAAATGACATCGAAGTACAGCCGGGCAATGGCTGGATCACAAAGGGCACTGGTTCTGACTTTGCCATCGCAGATAAATATGAAGAGTATCAGTCATATCTCACCCTTGGTGATCTGGATACTTCTTCAAGTACTCCAACGGATGAAGTAGGTTATGTGACCTATGGTGATCTCTATGACTACGGTACCTATGGCGATCCTGCAAAGAAGGCAAACTTTGAAGCAGTTATCAATATCGTAAATGAAAATTCAGACGATGTAGCTGCTGCAAAGGCAGTAATGACAGAGGCGATGGCTGCCGAGGATACAAAGATTAAGGCGGCAATAACCGAATATAAGGCGGCAATAACTGATAAGGATGAAAAGATAGCCGCTGTCGGAACAGAATTTGCAGCCTTAGAAGCAAAGACACAGGCTCTGCAAACACACACAGAGACTGAGGCTGCATGGAATGCGGCAAAGGCTCTGATCGGCACAGATGGTACAAAGCTGGATTATTTAACGGATGCCAAGGTTACGGCAGCAAAAGAAGCACTTGATGCTATTGTAACTGCCATGAGTGAAAACTCTGCTAATTCTACTTCTGATGCAGATAAGGAGACGGCAGTTTCAACAGGAGTTACCGCAACAAAAACAAAGATTGATGCTGCTGTACAGGCAGCGAAGGTAGCCGACATAAATGTAGACTGGATTTATTCCATGGTAAACTATGAAGATGGTGCTAAGATTTATGGAAATGATGCCATGACTTGGGTAGAAAACGCCCTTAAAGCAGTTAAAGATTATGACACTGAAAACACAGCAAAAGATACAGCGATTGACAAAGTGATTGCAGCAATCAAGGCAGCCAAAACTGTTTATGACACCCAGAGTGCAGCAGTTGCAGCAGTAATCGCAGAGCTCGGAAGCGGTACAACAACTCTTACAAAGGATGTAACCATTTGTGTAGCTAAACCTAGTATCACTACGATTGCATCAACTGACGGTACTTTGATTCCGACAAATACAAGTACAGATGGTTCCGCAGCAGCAGCTAACATCGGAAATTATGACGGCTGGGTAAGCCACAGCACAACAACCGGACCGGCTGTATACTGCGGTAACGGATGGGCACATTCCGGACTTCCTACTGTAAGCACAGTAGACCAGTATGGACGCGGACTTGACGGAACGATTATTTACACAATTTCTGACATCAAGGAAGCAGAAAATGAGTTTGCTCATGTAAGCGGAAATGCAACTGTTCAGGACAATGGTACAGAAAGTGCTTATGTAAAGGGTGCTGAGATTGGCGATACCTTCAAGGTAACTGCTAAGGTCAAGGGAACCACACTTTCTACCTCCTTCACTGTAACAATCGGTGCTGACAGTTTAGCTCAAATTTCCAGCAAGACAGCAAACAGTACGGATGAGGTCTTCAGAAAGAATGCACTTGGTTTTGTTAAATAATGAACCGTGCTAAGATCGACCATCTAGGTTGAACGAATATCTAAATGATTAAAATGCAGATGATTGAATTTACTCTGCATACATGGAATCCGGATGTGATGTCCGGATTCCTTTTTTAAACGAATTACGGAGGGTTCTAGAGATGTCTTATTATTTGAAATCAGTGAAAAATTACAGAAAACAGGCTGTCGCTTTGTTGCTTGTGCTTGCTCTCTGCACCGGCTGCGGCATGAATACAGGTGAAAACAATGTCTCATCAAAGAATACTGCTTCATCATCCGGCGAAAATGTATCCAATGCTCCGGAACAGGATAAAACACCAGAATATTCTTTTGATCCTGAGGATTTTCCAATAGATGAAGGAAACCCGGCAGAACCAACTGCGACACCAAAACCGGTCGTACAAAAAAGCAGATTGAAGGCCGGGGAAACAATCTACTCAGATAATATTCGTTCCATTACGGCACTTGGTTTAAAAGAATATAAGGATATCCGGTCCAAGGGCTATAATGACATTCCGGGAAAGGGCAATCATTATCTTGTGCTTTTTTTAAAGGTGCAGAATAGTGATGAAAAAGAGGTTTATTTCCATCCGGATTACCTGTCTGCCAAGGTGGATGGCAAAAAGGTGAAAAGTACTTTCCTTTACCGTGACCCGGAAGGATATAAAACTATTTTCAGAACTATAAAGGCAAAAGATTATAATGAAGGCTTCATTGTCTGGGAGGTGCCGGAAAACTGGCAGAAGATGGTCATGACCTTCAAGGGCTTTGAGCCGCTTGGCGGAAAGAGGCTGAAGCTTACGATGACGCCGAAGGACAAAAAGAATCCGCCGGAACCGGACAAGAGCGAAGAGTAAAGCACATACAGCATACAGGGAACAGTAAGAGAGCCGGATTTCTCCGGCTCCTTCCCAACATGCAAAATATGTGTCTGGTGTTCGTTTTTATTCAAATGCGGCTTCCCTATTTCTTTCTTTTTGGGTTTCCCTGTCCTCTTTTCGCATCAAATATACGGTAAGCTTGATAATAAAAAAGTAATATCCGAGTTGATTTAAAGATGCAAGACGTTTTATTTGATTATTCCGAATGCCATTTAAAATAAGGGACTTATTGTATGTTCCCATATATTCAAAGTCAATAAATTGATCTGACATAATGGAATCGGAAATATACATATAATCAAATATTGTGTTTCTTTGTAAATCCTTTTTATTCCCTGAAAATACCGTCAATGGCAGGACAGGAACTAATATAATTCGATCCTTTTGATCAATGTGGCAAGATGTTGATAAGACCATCGCATTTGCAGAAAAAATCTTCTGTTCCCCATTTTCGTCAAAGTAACTAAAAGGGATATTTGAAATAATATCTCCCTGGGACAGTTGCTGCAATGGCTGAAACATCATATAATTTAATTGATTTCCCTCTTTTTCGAATTGTAAAATGGCATTCTTAGCTCTGTCCCTTAGATCAGGAGAAACAGAAGGCAAAACATCATCTACAAAGTCAATAAATTCTTTTAGCATAAGTCGAAAAAATTCACTCCCGTATCTTTTGAAATGCTTCTAATATAACGGTTTATACTTGCCGCTTCTTCGGAAGTTGCATCCCGCATCTGTCCGAAAAGTTCTCTGGTAATAATGTCCAATTTCGTTGCTTTTTGTTGTATATAAATATGATCTGTTTCATTGACAATCATTTTGTTTGTAGAATTAAGTGCCCGGTCTTCAAAGCGAATATATCGGATTGCAGAATTATTTCCTGCAGACATAATGACAGGGGTACTGTTTGGATTTAATGCATAGAACATTACCCCTAAAGCATATACTGTACCAGTTAAATTCTTCCAAAAGTCTATTTTTTCCATCCTTAGTATGCTCCTTCCTCTATCAGTGTTTTTAGTTTATGATTGATAACATTACCCATACTGGATAATATTTCCATCAACTTTTCACTGTCTGAATGATAAGAAGGGCAATTATTAAAACCATATCTGTCATTAATATCAATAATCGCTCCTATCGATTCCGCAGTTTGGTTTTTATCATTCAATTCCCCGGCAATATCATCAATAACACCGTCTTTAAACAATCTGGCATTTTGCAGCATGATATTAACAAATATATGGTCATTTTCGACAAAAGTGTATTTAATATTAATGTCATGGATATTTCTGATTTTATCGGAATTTAATAAGGTTTTCACTATTCGTTCCGCTCCGTTCTCCATGATATCATCATAAATTATATTAGAAACCACACCTATATACTCATATTGATTTTCCGTTAAAATATTTAAAAACGAAAAAACACTTGACATTCTCTCCTGGATATACTGAGATGCAAGTTCCCAATTCTTCTCATAGCCTTCATTATATTGTACAACAAATGTTGCCGCCGTAGGGGAAATATTTAACTGTGCATGCTCATGGAGTGTTTTTATAATAATTCTGGGGATATCTACAGGAGCATCATCTGGTACTGGAAGAACAGTGGCATCATTAAAATATTTTTTCAGCAAATCTTCATGATTATAATATGCTTTTTTAATTCCCTCAATCCTTCGATAAGTAACAGAGATGGATGTTCCCTGAATCAACATTATATATCCCTCCAATCTGCCAGGTAGTAACAACCTTTTTTTCAACAACGATTATATAATAGATTCTACACATTTTCAAGGTTTTTAAATGTCGGATTTTACACTTTTTTAAGGCTTTTAGAAAAAAATTGTACTGATCAAGAAAAGTAGACACAAAAAATATTTTTTTTATTTCCCCTGTATTACTTCCAGTACTTCTGTACCATAGCCCTAGATTTGCCCTCACCATAGCCAAAAGTAGATGCCACCTTTTCTACCGCATCAATTACAGAACCACCCAGCTCCTGACAAATATCCACAATCCCCTGAACGCCTTCTGCTCTTCCCTCTTCCTTATACAGCTCCATCGCTGTCTTTTCATCATATTCCGTTAAAAGCATTCCCTTTGTCTCCATTCCATTCCGGTCCGCGCAAAACAGATGTCCCTCGGACATCTTGCGCCCTCCGCTCTGTGTTCCATGATAAACCTGTCTGCAAAAGTGGATGGAAAAGATGTACAAAATACATTTCTTCTAAATGATCCGGAAGATTATACGACAATCTTTAAAACTATCCGGGCAGGGGATTTCGAACAGGGGTTTATTGTCTGGGAAATTCCGGAAGATTGGAAAAAGATCGTAGTCACATTCCGTGGGTTTGAACCATTAGGAAAATGATTGAAACTGACAGCAAAGAAAAAGCAGCTAAAAGATCCGGATGATGTTCTCATACGGGCAAAGTAAGCAATCTGATATAACAGATGAAAAGAATACATTATGTTTTTGGCGGTCATAACGACCGCCAATTTTTACCAATTATTTAAATTTCATTTTTCAAATACAAGCTGTCCGGCTTTGAATGCTAACAGCATCAGTTCGATAGATTGCGCATCACATTTTCGGAATTTCAGATTATAGTACAGGGTATCCAGGAAATTTTTAAAAGCTATCCCTTTTTCTTCAACAAGGGGCATCGTTCCGTTCTCTCCAAGCATAAAGCTTGTCAATCTTGCCAATAGAAATTTTTCATTCACATAAAGAAAACGGTCTTCTTCCAGTTGCTTCAATAATTGTATCGGTTTTCTTTTTAGCAGCCAGAAGGTTTCATAAGCTTTAATTTTAATGTCATTTATGTGTTCAATCTCCTGATATGTTTTCAATCGGTCGATATCGGAAAAATAATCCATTACGGCATGTGTCAATGCCATTGTATGAATATAGGCTATATCCTGCAGTTCATATTCCTTTATGAATAATTCCATTTCTTCGCTGATCTGCCAGATCCTGTTTTCAATGACCTCTTCGCCTATATCAGCAACAAGCTTGTCGTAATTTGTATAAGTATTTTCAATATTAAGCATTGTTATCACTTCCTGTCAGTTGATATAGCATACAGCCGTTTTTGCAAGGCAAAAAATCACGAAAAAGCTGGACTTCTCTTCTTTCAACAGTACCGGTATGCACTTGTGCACTATTCCCGATCTTATGGTTTCGAATCTTTCCTTCTTTGATCAGTTTTATTCCGACCTTTGCAGTTTCATTCATAACCTTTTCCTCCTCATTCCTTCATTACTGCATCCAGACATTCTTTTCCGGTGTGTGGAATGAAAGTCTGCTGTCCTTTTTCATGCTTTTCCTGTACATTTTTTTGCATATCATTCCTGATGTTATTTTCTATTGTTTCCTTTTTGAAATCATTGTTTTCCTTTTGCACTTTTAAAGAAGTGAAAAAATCACTCATTTCATCCGCCAGACCGGATAGGCGGTTTAATAATCCGGTGTATTCATTTAAAAGCCTATCCTCTTGATAATCCGGATATACTATGGCATGATCGATTTCTCCCCAAGCCTCCTCAAATAATGTCCGAACCTGTATTTCCAAATATACGCCCTGATACTTAAGGATATAGTGAACGGAACGATATACTTTACCATCTAAAACACTGTCCGGTGGAAGCAGTTCTTCATATATTTTTCTGGAATCTCCGTTTCTAATATGTACTTTTGGGGGTTCTGCTATATAATTATGTGATGAATCCTCATCAAAGTCACGGATGGGATTTTTAATGTAATTATCTTTATTATCGTCAAATTGTGAAATAATATAACTATGAAAGCTCTGCCAATCTGACTTAAATAAAATAAGACAGCGTATCCCTATCAGATCTGTCAGAAACTTTTCGTAATTATCCTTATTTAATTCTTTGTATTTCTTCTGATTCTCCTGTTTTTTTCTGATAATCTTCGCAATCAGATGCTCCGGTTCTTTGATTCTTGAATGAATAGAATGAATTTTAATTTCTTTCTCACCATTATCATTCTTTTTTTTGCTCATAGGTTTCAGATAAGCGTCATCAAACGCATTCATGATCTTTTCGTATTTTTCCTGCTTCTTCTTAAAATCATGGTAGATATCCATAAGATCTTGCCACTTCATTTCTGCGCTTTGAAATAAATCATCTGAAATATGATATTTTTTCAAAAATTCATCTTTTCCAATCAATTTTATCCCCATTTCCGTATATTATTTTCAAAACTATTGCTTATTATACTGGAAAATAAGAAAATATGCAACCCGAAGTGTGAACAGGGAACAAAAGGCACAAAAGCAAGGGCTTTTTGTATTTGATGTTTTCGGGCTGCTGTTACTATTTGTGGATTGCAAAATCAAAAGCAACGCCTCCCCTCCATATACTCCCCTTTAATGTGCCCCCTCCCACGGTCAAAGCCAAGACCACGCCAACCGCGACGCCGGCAGCATCCGCTTCCTCAGCGCCGTCTGCTGCTCCTTCCCTCGCTCCCTCTGCTGAGCCTTCCGCTGTACCTTCTGCTGATGTGAGCGCAGAACCGTCTGCAGATGTCAGTGCAGAACCGTCTGCTGATGTCACTGCGGAACCGAGTGCGGAGCCGAGCAAGGACCCGAGCGTTGTGACGGAGATCAAGATCGACGAGCAGGATGCCCTGACGGATCCGGACAACAAGCATATCGCTTACGCGCACTACGATGTATTCGACCAGTACGGCGTGTCCATGCGCTCAAGGGTTTCCATCAACTGGACCTCCAGCAACGGTACCGTCAAGGCTGACAAGTCTTCTGGTCAGTTAAAGGTGACCAAGCCGGCCGGAACGGATGAGTTCATGTACGGCTCACTCCTTTACATCGTCGGTGTCGATGTTTCCAGCGGCAAATCCGCAAGCGCACAGCTCAAAATCGGCATGGAGCGTGCAGTTGCTACCATCGACTTCAACGGTTTCGTCCAGAAATCCAACAAGCCGGCAAAGCTCGCTGACATCCCGGCTACCCTTCCGGCTGATTTTGCCAAGGATGACTGGGTAATGCTCTATACTGCAAAGGACCAGAACGGTCATGAGATTCAGGCCTCTGACAGCAATATCGCTGACAACAAGCTGACCTTCATTGCCGACAACCCGAGACTCATTGACTCTACCTTCAAGGATTCCGACATCATCACCATTGAAGGTACCGATTTCAATACGGTCGCATTGAAGCCGGGCATGTATGTCGATCAGGGCGGGGATGTCACGATTACTGCCATCTCTAACAAGACCGGCCTCCAGTCCCAGAAGGTGTTCACCATCGGTGCGGGCGGCCTCTTAAAGAGCCTTAAAATCTTAGGCCCTGTCAACAGCTACAGCTCTAAAAAGACAGTGACCGTTGCTGACGGTGACGAGAATGTCGCTCTTGATTATGAGGCACTTGATGTTAACGGAAATCAGGTCACAAGCTATGAGACAATCGTGCGTTCCACGAACTCCCTCATCCTGAGCGCCGGACAGGGTTCCCTCACCATCAAGCAGGAGAATGACGGCTCCGCCGGTATCTACTGGTCTGATGACAAGACGGTCGATTTCAACAACTCCGAGTTCTTTAATAACGTTGCAAGACCGGTTGCCCTGACGATTACGGTCGTTGGCGGTGACAACAAGGACGGCAACTACATGCTAAATGTAGAGGATGCAAGAAGGCCGGCAGAAATCAAGAATGTCGCTTACAATAATTATGGTTCAAAGGCTCTGGCGGTTGGAGAGAAGACTTCCTTTGCAGTTGATGCAAGTTGGCCGAAATTTGAATTTGAAGACCAGTACGGTGCTGCCCTTGATAAGGCAATCGCCTACGATTTCTTTGCAGCTACCAAAGCAGGAAGTGGAAGTACCTATGGTACGGACAGTTCTTACTACAGTATCAGACGTAAAACGAACGAGACAAATACCCTGGGTATAGCAAAAACAGATATTGACCTTGTAGAAAAGGATGCAACAGGCTGGGGCTATGGCATGACGGCAACAGCAGAAACGGACAAGGACGGCGATCCTATTGAAAGCACGCATGCGAACAGCCTGAAATGGACGATTGTTAAGATTAAAAAAGCTGACTATGATAAGTTAGCAGCGGCTGATCAGACAGTCGGCTCCAACTGGGAGTAAACTGTCCCGAAAAGTGTCTTAATTTATGAGACCATTATATCCAGGCTGCCATCAATAATACGGTGTAATTCCTCAAAATGACCTTCGTTGGAAAAAATGCGTAATACACATTCCATGATAATGGCTTCAAATAAATTCTTATTTTTATTTTTGGGTTTATTGTTCGGTATAATAGATTGAAAAATGCTCTCTGTAATTTCATCGCCCATCACCTCATGAAGATCCCTGTCTCCATGTTCAAAATAGCGTTCCATTTTCTTTCGATAACTATTCCATGAACGAGTATTTTTCTTAATACTAATATGATACATATTACGCATAGCTCGTTCGACAACGTGGGAAAAGGGCGGATGCCCGACATCATGGAGAAGCGCGGCAACTCTAAGTGCTTGTGCCAAAATGATATAATATTTTTTATGGGAAGGTTCAGAAATCTGGTTTGGTATCAAAGAGGGTATCTGAAATGAATCAAATTTTATTATTTCAAAAGTACCAAGAAGCTTTTTGGTAATTCCCCATGACTTATCATACCGACCGGTATTATTCTCCATATAGTCTAATATATTTTGGAACTCCTCTTCAAAGGCTTCAAAGAACTTATTTACATCTTTTTCCTCTGCATTTGACATGGAATAGAAAAACATATCGGAGCATATGTTCATGGTTCCGATGGAATGTTCAAATCTTTTAGTTCGATTCGATGGAAAAGTCAGGTAGAGGGTTGAATTCTGGTATACATCATGCAGCCGGTTAAACCCTGCACTTGAAATAATATCTTTCTCTAACTCGGACAGGCGAATCAATCCGTGAATCGAATCATTTATGTAAATTCCTTTTGCCATATTGTATCCCTCCGATTTTTAATATTTTTCTATATGGTAAAAATGATTACATTAAACATATATTTTTCGGCAGGAAATTGCAATATCATTTGCCAAAATTGCAAAATAAAGGGTTGTTTTTGTTTGTTATTATAAAAAAGGAAGCCCCCTGCCTGTAAGCAAGGGGCTCCTCCCTGCGGGAGAATTTCCCGCTTTGTCCGTTTTCCCGTATCCGGGGAATTACCGGACAGATATTCTTGTCAGGCAGATATTACCTGTGCCTGTTTGCTCTTTGTTTGATCGTGTATACAGATTACTCGATTGTAAAGCTTCCGGCTGATGTTGTTGCACCATTAAAGTACACACTTACAGTATAGCTTGTCGTATTATCTTTAAATGCAAGGAGAAGCTTACCTGCCGCTGTATTTGTTGAATCACCTGTTGCATTTGTAGCGGTGAAGATGACATTCGGTCTGTCTGTTGAAAGCAGATTGTCAAAGTTATCAAGTACCTTTACATAAGCATAATCGTTTGCATTCGGTGTTACGGTTGCAGATTCTGCATCACAATCTGTATATCCGAAGTTGTGCACGGCACCGTTCCAGTCATTGTTTCCGTCACCCGGTACGGAGCTGGTCGTGTATCTGTTTACGAGTGCATTTGTTGATGATGAAGTAATAATATCATTCCAGAAGGTGATGTTTGCATCTAACCAGTAAACATCTGCCTTGTTTACGGCTCCGCCGTTGACATTCAGTACTACCTTGTAGCCGGATGCGTTCGCACCGACAGAAGCCTCTACATCATCCAGGCATGTAACGTTTGTGGACTGTACGGTCAGGCTTGCTTGCAGTGTAGTAGGCTATGGTCTCATCTCCGTAGAACCTGAAACATGCCCTTGCCATGAGAATGAAGATCACCGTATCATCCCAGTAGATGATCCTTCTCGTGATGAGAACAAGCTTCAGATCCTCGCGGAACTGGAGGAGTCCTTTTGAGGGATGCTTTGGGGTGACCTGTCTGCCCGCCTTTTGGCTTTCCGGTGCTGCGCCGGGAATTCGGAATAACCTTGTCTTTGTTTATCGGTGTCTGCGATGTCGGCGTGCCTGTATTGCTGCCGTCATGATTCAGAAGAGCCTCCGCATGGGCAAGACGGTTCTGCAGCTCCTTGATAATAGCGTCTTTTTCAGCAAGAGATTCTTTATACTGTTTCCTTGCAGAATCTTTGGACTGCTTAAGACGCTTTACGGAATCCCGAAGCGAGGCCACCTGCTCTTGGTATCCAAGGATGCGGTCTTTCAGTTTTACAATTTCTGCGGTTGCTTTTTCAGAAATTGTTTTCTGGAGGGCGGCGATTTCTTTGGTGACATCCATAGTAGTGGTGGCATTTTTTGAAGATGCTGTTCTCCCTCTGCGACCGGAGGATAAACTGCCTTACAATCCGGATGCTCATCTAACACTCTCCTGATCGCGCGGAACATCTGATGCATCGGTTCGCCAAGATTCTCACGTCTGTGTGCCGTGATGAAAATAAGCTTATCATCTCCAACCCACTCCAGTTCCGGATGTGTATAGTCCTCCCTGACTGTATGCTGCATCGCATCAATCACCGTATTACCGGTCACATAGATACTTTCCGGTTTCTTCCCTTCCTTAAGCAGGTTGGACTGCGATAAAGGCGTCGGGGCAAAATTATACTGACTGATAATCCCCACTGCCTCACGATTAAACTCCTCCGGATACGGAGAATAAATATTATAGGTTCGAAGACCGGCTTCAACATG
>CADBMH010000086.1 GCA_902795705.1 uncultured Lachnospiraceae bacterium
AGGCAATCGCAAACAAATGTCCACCGACACCTTTATAAAGACCATCACGCCCGATATTAAAAGGAGCAGCCTCCAAAATATCCACATACGTATAATACTGGCTTCTGATATGCTTTAATGCAATCATTCCCTGCAATTCTTCGGTATCTTTCAAAAGCAGCTCATACACTTCATATCCCTTTTGGTGCGGTATGCTCTAGTCAAACTTCCATCCATCCGCTTTTAACATCTTTACATCGTTCTTGCTGATTGTCCGTGTCACAAGACGATATTCTGTATCACATTCCTCCCCTGTTTCACTTGAAATCAAACAGTTTGTTAATTCATCAATCGAAATATCTATCTCCATATTGTTCCTCCATTTAAGAAAAGTATACCATAAAATCTGCTGCTCTGCTACAAGAATTTTCAGAGCCGGCATCAGATAACCTTTCTAGAAACAGGTAACACCAAAGGCTCCAAACAGCAGCCTAAAGCTACTATGGAGCCTTTTTTATTATTTTTATATGCCTCTCATATTTTTAACGGACACGGATATCCTGAAGCACATCCTTTGGAATCGTAAAGGTCACACTTCCCATATACATCGGTGCCACGTCACCTTCCTGAAAACATATGACCAGGTTGTTTTCGTCATCAATATAAAATTCTTCGTCTTCAGATATCCGGTCAAAATCATTTTCCGGCATTTCTTTATCATCCAGCCAATATGAGATATCTTCATTTTCTGCCATCTGCTCACGCATCTGCTCCTTGATATTTGTACTAATCTGCCCGACATAATCACTGTCTTTATCAAAAAGATCCTTTAACGCCATCCGCTTTCCAGTTCTAAGGTCAATCGTATAAAAATGATTCTCCACATAGGTGTCTGCCTGACTTTCCTCTGCAGTCAGCTTTATTGTAAAATAGTCCCCGGTAGAACATACTACTTCTGAACTTACTGTCAGTCCATGATAACCATTCTTTTTTAACTGTTTCTTAAATTTCCCGATCCACTTTTCGGTAAGGGCTTCCATATCTTCATTTACCACCCCGGCACCTTCTTTTTGAGCTTCAATAGCCTGCTCACCCTGCACAGATCCATCATCTGCTGTGATTCCTTCTACATGCACCTCTGCCTCCTGCATACCATCATGGTACGCATATTCCCTGATCGTAACCAGCCTAAAAAAACCACCAATTCCTGGTACATTTCCAAGTTTCTTTGCCATGACTTCCGAACAGTTTGGCAAAATACATAATGCCAGTGCTGCCGCTACGACTCCTGCTGCTGCCGGTATCCACCGATGTTTCCCTATCGACCCCTGCTTTTTCTGTTTTGTCTCATATAATTTCTTTTGAAGCTGGTGCAACTGTACATCTGACATGCAGACCGCCTCGTATTCATTTTTTAAATCCATTAACTGATCTTTATTCATATTTTCCACTCCTCCCATTTGGCATCGTATTTTCCCACTCGTTTTGATCAAACGCCGATATATTAATCACTACTCCTCATCCTCCAACTTGATACGCAATTTTTTTAATCCCCTGTACAGTCTGCTTTTGACAGTACTTGTATTTTCTTCCAGGATCTGTGCAATCTCAGAAAGTGTATATTCCTCAAAGTATTTAAGCTGTATCACTGCCTTGTCCTTTGGTTCCATCTCATCAAGAGCCCGTTTCAAATCTATATTTTCATACTCATCCACCCTGCCATATTCAATGCTTTCCAGTTCATCATAAGTTTCTTTCTTTTTCTTTTCCAAAAAACGAAAAGTCTCATTAAGCATGATCCGATAGACCCATGTGGCAGCATACGACACATCTTTTAAGGAATCACTTCTCTGGATCGCGCGACATGCTCCCTCTTGTACAATATCAAAGGCATCTGCCTCATCATGGACATAACTGTACGCCATACGATAAAAATTATCATATCGTTTGCAAATTATTTGTTCAATCGCCTCCTCCTTTTCGTCTGACTTGCTTTTCCGGAAAACCATTTCTCTTTTCACCTCCTTTTATATATTAGACCGTTCCACTACATAAAAAGTTTCAGCCAAAAATCAAAAAAATATTACATTGATAATGCAGCTGTCCGGATATCTTACAAAAAATAATCTTATCTGAATGTCTACTCTTTGCTATACTTTTATCAAATATGACAGGGAGGTGTAATCTTGCGTGAAAAACAAAACATTTACAAATCATAGGAATCATCCTGGCACTTCTTTTACTGTTTATCTTTTTGGGCTTTTTTCCAAAGTATACGCCTGCATCATTTTGTTCAAAGACAAGTGTTGCTCCCGTCGAAGAAATATCTTTCAGCGAAAAAGACAGGGCAATTTCAGAGATTTAAGACTCCTCATCACCCATGGTGCTTAAACAAGAAACTATAAGAACATAGATCGAAACCACAAAATTCTTATAAAAAAAAGTTTCTGTCAGATTGTAAAAAGAAACTCTTTTATAAATAATTCAAACTTCCCACACCAAAAGGTGTGGGAAGAAATTCATCTCCTTAAATCTATAATGGATCAGCAGCCAAACAAAGCTGCCGTTTCTAACATACGCTCCGACACCTTGACTCCGAATGGACATCTGCTCTCACAGCTTCTGCAGCTTACACATGCCGATGCCGTTTTCTTCAAAGCCTCATAATGTGCCTGTACGCTTTCCGGTACTTTTGGCTGCCCGACGGCAAGATCATAAAACTTATTCACCATCGCTATATCAATATCTACCGGGCATGGTTTACAATGTCCACAATAGGTGCACTGTCCGTTATAGGAATGAAGCGGTGCAGAGGCTATGACCGAAGCGTAATCCTTTTCCTGATCAGAAGCAGTCTCATAAGAAACTGCCTCATCCACCTGTTCTTTCGTATCAAATCCACACAAAATAGAAGATACGCCCGGTCTGGTCAATGCATAGTGAATACATTGAAGCGGGGTAAATGGCGTTCCAAATGGAGAAGTCTTCTTCTCAAACAGTCTCCCTCCAAAATAACCTTTCATGACAGTGATACCAACTTGTTTTTCCTCACACAGCCGATAAAGCGCTGCCCTTTCCGGATCGGTGCCGGCATAGTCAGAACTATCATATCCTCCAAACATGGAATCTAAATCTTCCGTAGCAGGTCTCATGTCAAATGCAGGATTGATGGAAAATAAAATCATCTCGATAAAGCCTGTCTCCACAGCCTGCTTTGCAATCCGGGGATTATGCGTGGAAATACCGATATGACGGATTGTGCCCTCATCATGAAGTTTATGGACATATTGAATGTATTCCGTATTCATACTGGTATCCCAATCTTCCTGTGCATCTATATAATGAATCATTCCAAGATCTATATAATCCGTATTCATACGCTTTAAGATGTCTTCAAAGGCAGGAACCACATACTTCATATCCCTCGTCCTTACATATTGTCCATTCTGGTAGGTAGAACCGATATGTCCCTGTACAATCCAGTGCTCACGTTCCCCTTCCATCGCTTTTCCGATAATATCTCTTGATTTTGGATCAGCCATCCAGCAGTCAATAATATTTATCCCTTTATCTTTTGCATGCTTCAACAGTTCTATTGCCTCTGCCGCTTCATGTCGTTCAAGCCATTCTCCGCCAAAGCCTATTTCACTGACTTTTAAGCCTGTTTTACCAAGTTCTCTATACCTCATATTTCCCTCCTGTTATAAAACTATATAAACCTTACCTTCCATACATCTACATGTGGATTTACCTTCGCCAGCCCGACAGAAACAATCCTCCCCTCAAATGGGACAAAGCTCTCCTGCATGACCTGAAATGCGACCCGCATCTGCTCTTTTGTCAATGTCTTTCCCAGCGTTACATGAGGAAACCATTGATACGGGCAATAAAATTTATTTTCTTTGACCTCTGAAATTTCCTCTACTGCAGCATGGACTTTTTCTGAAAGCTTTTGCAGATACCTGTTTAAGACAGGTGTGATATATAGCACATATGGAAAAAACGCACCAACGGATACAAACTGGAGATCATCTGCCCAAAGGATTTTCTCCAAGTCTGCCATATATGGCAACAACACCTCTGTATTTCTCGCTTCCACGGATGAGATAGTCATATGAGGTGGCACATGATGCTCTGTCATAAAAGTATTTCCCGATCGTTCTGCAATAAGTTCAATATATTTTTGCAGCGTTTTTGTGGTTTTTTCATCAAAATATGCAGATATCAAATACATGATCAACCCCTTCTCTATCTTTTATAAATCATTTTCTATTTTCAAAACTGTAAGAGCATCCAAGATTCCCTGATTGCTTTCTTTACTTTCAACTACAAATGCATTTTCAAAGAAAAGTTGATTAAGCAGTTTCCAGAAGTGAAATCCTGCACCTGTATCTTCTGTCCATAAATATTTCATATCACAACTCCTCTTCTAGTGTTATCCTGTTATCTTCAAGCTTCAACTCTTTAAAGCTCTTTTTAATACATTTGGACCACATTCTTCTATGCACACCACCTTATCAGGATGCTTTATAATATTAAGTAGTGTCTTACATCCAGATGACAAATTTCGTATTGTACCCAATCCATATTTTGTTTCTATGTGTTTATCTGGTGTTAGTTTTGCCTCATCCACCTGCTGAATGAGATTGATTTCATTTTGAGACATTTCTTCATTACCTGTATTCAAATTGAAATACAAGTCATTTTGAAGAATCCAATCTTTAGAATCCTTTCTGTATATATATCTATCATATCTGTCACTTCCTTCCAATAACTATTATAGATAATTCTTCCATTTTATACAAGCCAAAAAGCATATTCTCCATTAAACTTGTGGTCATAATCCACTTTGCTACTTTTATTCTCCTCTGGGTCATTCCTCATTTCAAGCATTGGAGTCCACTCCTTTTTCATTATTATTCACAGCCCTTTTTCGCCCACATAGACAAGGCACACTTTCAAAGAAAATTCCATAAAAACTCTGTCTACAACTGTTCAGCTCCCTGAGTATTTAACAATTGCTTTTATCCTTCAAAAAACAGGTTTTTCATATTTTCTATTATTCTATTATTCGTTTCATTACGACTATTCGTAGTATGGCATAAAATACAAAAAATTTCAATATCTTACCTCATATATCAATTTATACCTTATCATCGTGCTTTTCGTCAATTTTTTTCAACGCCTCCATATATCCTATCAGTCTCATCCGATCCTCTTTCTTAAGCTTTCTATACTCAATCACAAGATTATACTCCGGACTATCCTTATCAATATATAAAAAATCAACATCATGATTTCCGTTAGATTTTTCTCCGCTTAATAGATCCTGTGGAGTGACACTAAGTGCCTCGCATATTACCATAATCTTATCTACATTGGGATTTAATCCCTTTCCACGCCAATCACTTATGGTACTCTGAGGAATCCCTGTCTTTTCTGAAAATTCCTTCTGGGTCATTCCCCTCTCTTTAAAAATTTCAATAATCCTAGTACCGATCGAAGACATTTCATACCTCCTGTGACGCCTCATTCTTATGCAGTATCTTCATTCCCAAACTTGATCATTCATCTCTTTTCACCTGAATTACTGTTTTAGTAACAAAAAATTATAACGCCATATCAAATCTTTTTCTTACCTTTGGATCTTTTATCTCAAATCGTTGTCTTGTCACAGACTTAACTTCCATAGCCAATATCTCCTTCCTTAGCTTCCTATTTGCAGGTAGCAACACACAAAAGCCAATGTGCTCTTATCTGCAAATAGTAAAAATAATTAATAACCGGTGATTCTGGTTAAAAATCCACATACTCTTATTCATTTCACACATGTTGATGGTAAATACTCTGGTGTCCGGCTGACTTTCAAGCCATGGGCCGAGTTCCTCCACAAGCGTTCCCTTAGGGTCGGTAAATACATTGCATCCGTGCAGATTGAGAAGATTCGGTGTGAGAAAGAACGAAGTCTTACCCGAACCGCTCCCACCTATGATAAGAACGTTGTTGTTCAGTTTCGTGTGCCTTGTGTCAAGGCTCATGCGGAAATTCTGGCTGAGGATCCGGTTCCTGCTCTCGTCCTTGTCCCCAAGCACCCTGCTGACCTTTTTCGGA
>CADBMH010000087.1 GCA_902795705.1 uncultured Lachnospiraceae bacterium
CGTGTAATGAGTCATGGAGACTTTCCTGCCGCATGGAAACGGCAAAGATATTGAAGGAAGTCAATGATATGAGGAATCTGGCCATTCTCATTGCAGTTGTCTGTGTTCTGATCGCGGCTGTGATCGGTGTCCTGTTCTCAAGGCTTGTTGTCAAGCCGATCAAAAAGCTTGCAAAGAATATGAAGTTAGTAGAAGAGGGCGATATGACGGTGCAGATGGAGAGTACATCAAAGGATGAGGTCGGTGTACTGGTCGGAAGCTTCAATGTAATGATGGAAAAGGTCAGATCCCTTCTTTTAGAGGTGGACCGGATTGCGCTTTTGGTGGCAGAAAGTTCGGAAGAAATCAACGGAGTGGCGGAAAGGACGCAGGAGATTTCAAAGGGAGTATCCGTTGCGATGGACGGGATTGCTGCGGAGACGAGCTCGCAGCTTGATGAGACAAAATCGACCTTTACTTCTTTAGAGACCTTAGCGGACAATATCAGCCAGACGATCAGACGCATCGGCGAAGTGTCGGAATATTCGATGGAAAGTCAGGAGATCGGAAAGGCGTCGCTCGCACATGTGAAGAAGTTAGAGAGTACGACGAGGGAAGCGGGCGAACGCATGACACAGATTGGAGAGACGGTAAGTGAGCTGGTGGGTGAAATTTCCAATGTCCAGAGCATTTTGGAGATGATCCGTGGTATCAGTGAGGAAACGAATCTGCTGTCATTAAATGCCAGCATTGAGGCCGCAAGGGCGGGAGAAGCCGGAAGAGGCTTTGCGGTGGTTGCCGGTCAGGTACAGAAGCTTGCAGACCAGACAAATGAAGCTACGGTTCAGATTGATGAGGTGATCATGCAGATCGTGGATAATGGTCATGAAACGGAGCGCATCATCAATGATTCGAAGGAAGTCTTTGAACAGCAGGCGGTGATTGTAGAAGAGGCAAATCAAGCCTTTAAGAATATTCTGGATGCGACACAGAATATCACTGAGAAGATGGAGGAGGTCGAGGAGCTTACCGATTCGATGTCAAATCTAAAGGATCATTCCTTAGAGGCGACAAACAGTATTTTAGAGGCGGCGGAAAATTCTTCTGCCAATGCAGAGGAGGTCATGAGTACGACAGAGGAAGAGCATATGGCGACAGAACAATTATTTGACAAGTCAACAGAATTAAAGGAGGCTGTGAAGTCGCTGCAGGATTCAATCAGACAGTTTAAAATTTAGATATTGTTGATTAGTCAGTAATAATGTTTGGAGGGAATCAGAATGAGAAAAATAGGGAATAAAATCATTGCCGTCCTGCTTTGTGGCGGATTGGTATGCAATATGACGGGCTGTGCCGGAAAAGAGATTTCTCTTGCCGGGGCAACAGAAAAGAAGGATATCAGTTTTTCCTGGTGGGGGACGGATGACAGGCATGATTATACGATGGCTGCGATTGAAAAGTTTGAAGAAAAGCATCCGGACATCGATGTGCATATGCAGTATACCGAGTGGTCCGGATATGATAAGAAGTCGGCAATCCAGATGGCTGCGGGCACGGAAGCAGATGTCATGCAGGTCAATTTCGGCTGGTTGGATAAGTTTTCGCCGGATGGAAAGCGGTATCTGGATCTGGAGAGTGTAAAGGATACCTTAAAGCTTGACAGCTATGATGAGACGCAGCTTGGCTACGGAAGAAGCGGCGGGGTATTGAATGCGCTGCCGATTGCGTTAAATTCAAAAATCTGTATCTATAATCAGGATTTGTATGAAAGCTTCGGGCTGAAGCTTCCGGAGACATGGGATGATCTTTTCGCGGCAGCGGATGTCATGAAGGCACAGGGAATTTTTCCGCTGGATTTAGACCAGAGCTGCGCGTTTATGTTCTCGGTGGCTTATGTGGAGCAAAAGACGGGGAAGCCGTTCATTACAGACAACCATATGAACTTTGCCAAAGAGGATGTACAGGAGATGCTGCGTTTTTATATGGAGCTTGTGGATCGTGGCGTGACAGCGTATATAGCGGACCATGATGACGGAAACTATGCAAAGGGAGTTTCCGCGGGCATTGCGCAGTGGATTACAAGTGTAGGAGATACCGAAGCAGCGCTTCAGGATGAAAAAGGACAAAAAACAGTCGTAGGGAAAAATCCTTTGATGCCCGGAGCAGCACGCACGGGCTGGTATTTAAAACCGGCAACGATGTATACGATCAGCAGCAATACGAAGAATCCCAAGGAGGCGGCGCTGTTACTGGATTTTCTGGTAAACAGTGAAGAGATGGCTGAGCTTCAGGGCTTAGAAAAGGGGGTTCCTGTCAGCAAAAAGGCGAGGGATGCGATCAAGGAGAAAGGGATGTTAGACGGGATTCAGGTCGAGGGAGAGCAGATGATGTTAAAGCAAAACGAGGAATTAATGAGTCCGTACTATGAAGATAAGCCTTTACAGGAGGCGTTTGTCAGTGCAACGAGCGCGATTCGTTTTGACGGGGTTTCTCTTGACGCGGCAGCGCAGACGGCATATGATGCGATGAAGGCCGATCTGGGATAGGTGGGACTTTGAAGGTTTGAAAAAGCAATGAAAGTCGAAAGACGCATTTGTTGACTTAGTGTAGGATTTGCGGTATACTTTTAGATTGGAATATGAGGTAAAAAAGCCATCTGACGGGATTTATGCGCGGATGGCAGATAAAAACAAAACAGAATCAGAAAAGAGGTAGCAGGATGAGCAGAAAACCGGTTGTATTAATGGTACTTGACGGATATGGATTAAATGATAAAAAAGAAGGAAATGCGATTGCGATGGCAGATACGCCTGTGATGGATAAGCTGATGGCAGAGTGCCCTTTTCAGAAGGGAAACGCAAGCGGGCTTTCGGTAGGGCTTCCGGACGGACAGATGGGAAATTCCGAGGTCGGTCATATGAATATCGGTGCGGGACGCATTATCTATCAGGATCTGACCCGCATCACCAAATCGATTGAGGACGGAGATTTCTTTGAAAATAAGGTCTTATTAAATGCAGTGGAGAACGCGAAGAAGAACGATTCCGGTATCCACTTCTGGGGATTGTTATCCGATGGTGGTGTACATAGTCATAATACGCATCTGTATGCGCTTTTGGAGCTTGCGAAGAGAAATGGTTTGGAGAAGGTATATGTACATTGCTTTCTGGACGGTCGTGACACGCCGCCGGCTTCCGGAAAGGACTATGTGGCAGAGCTGCAGAAAAAGATGGATGAGATCGGTGTAGGACAGATTGCAAGTGTACATGGCCGCTACTATGCGATGGACAGGGATAATAACTGGGATCGTGTGGAAAAAGCTTATAATGCATTGGTTGCCGGGGAAGGAAAGAAGGCGACGGATGCGGTGCAGGCAGTAGCGGATTCCTATGCAGAGGATGTGACGGATGAGTTTGTGGTGCCGACTGTGATTGAGAAGGATGGCAAGCCGGTGGGACTGGTACAGGAGAATGATTCGGTCGTATTCTTTAATTTCCGTCCGGACAGGGCACGCGAGATCACGAGAGCATTCTGTGATAAGGAATTTGATCATTTTAACCGTGTAAACGGCTTTATGAAACTTACTTATGTCTGCTTTAAGGATTATGACGAGACGATTGAGAATAAACAGGTAGCATTTGAAAAGGAAAATATCGTCAATACATTTGGTGAATTCTTAGCAGCAAACGGAAAGACACAGCTTCGTCTGGCAGAGACGGAGAAATATGCACATGTGACCTTCTTCTTTAACGGTGGTGTAGAGGAGCCGAATAAGGACGAGGATCGTTCTCTGGTAAAATCTCCTGCGGTAGCGACCTATGACCTGCAGCCGGAGATGAGTGCGCCGGAGGTAGGGGAGAGACTTACGGCAGCGATCACTTCGGATAAATATGATGTGATCGTCATTAACTTCGCTAATCCGGATATGGTCGGTCATACCGGTGTGATTCCTGCTGCGGTCAAGGCGGTAGAGCGGATCGACCAGTGTGTCGGAGCCGCTGTAGAGGCGGTAAAGGAGGTAGGAGGAGTCCTCTTTATCTGTGCCGATCACGGAAATGCAGAGAAGATGATCGACTATGAGACCGGCGAGCCGCATACGGCACATACGACGAATCCGGTTCCGTTCATCTTAGTGAACTATGATGATGCTTATACGCTGCGAGAGGGCGGCTGTCTTGCGGATATTGCCCCGACACTGATCGAGATCATGGGAATGGAGCAGCCGAAGGAAATGACAGGAAAGTCTCTGCTTATTAAGAAGTAACATAAAAAATGCGAAAGGAACAATTACTGACAGAAGAAAAGTCAGACAACCCCTTTACAAGCGTGTAAAATTATGTTACACTATCTGTTAGTGTGTTCGCAGGCAGGTGCAGACGGACAGGACAGGTTTAGAATGGAGGAATAGGAGTTATGATTCAGGTTATTAATGCAATACTTTTAATTTTATATATTATCGACAGTGTTGTTTTGACAATCTTGATTTTGATGCAGGAAGGAAAGCAGGCGGGTCTTACCGGTGCGATCAGTGGTGCGGCAGAGACCTACTGGGGAAAGAATAAAGGTCGTTCGATGGAGGGCGGTCTGGTGAGAGCAACGAAGATTTTAGCTGTGATTTTTATTGTATTTTCACTGCTCTTAAACTTCAAGATATTTTCGTAAACACATGAAAATGAAAGAGTCAAAAGATGCTGCAGAATGGTGTAGCATCTTTTTTACATTACAATACATTACAAATAGAAATGGAGAAGCGTATGACGAGAGAGGAATTAAACCAAAAAAAGGAAATGGTATTTGCCTTCCTATCTTCGAAGGAGTATAAGCCGTTTTCCATTAAGGAATTAGGGGCGGTGCTTCAGGTGCCGGCAAAGGATAAAAAGATGTTCAGACAGGTGCTTGATGAGCTGATGGATGAAGGAAAAATCCATCTGGATCTGAAGGGGAAGATCAAGCTTCTTTCCGATCATGTTCTTTCCGGAAAATTTATGGCAACCCAGAAGGGTTTTGGCTTTGTACGCATTGAGGGAGAAGAGGAGGATATATTCATCCCGGCGCATAGCACAAAAGGGGCGATGGACGGAGATCAGGTGCAGATCGCATTAAATGCGCATTCGCACGGCAAGAGAAAAGAAGCAGAGGTCGTGAGTATTTTAGAGCGCGGCGTGAGCATGGTGGTCGGAATCTATTCTGCGAGCAAAAGCTTCGGCTTTGTTGTAGCAGATAATCATAAATTCACGAAGGACATCTATATTGCGAAATCCGATACAAAGGGCGCTGTGACCGGACATAAGGTGGTCGTGGAGATTACGGACTATGGGACCGAGGAGCGGAATCCGGAGGGGCGTGTGCTTGAAATCTTAGGTCATATCAATGATCCGGGAGTGGATATCCTTTCGGTGATCAAGGCATATGGACTGCCGGAGGAATATCCGGATGCGGTCATGGATCAGGTAGAGGAGGTCTGTGAGGAGGTGCCGGAGGAGGAGAAAAAAGGACGCACTGACTACAGGGAATTACAGACCGTGACGATTGACGGTGAGGATGCCAAGGATCTGGACGATGCGATCACGCTGACAAAGGATGACAAGCTCTACCATCTGGGCGTTCATATTGCTGATGTCAGTAACTATGTGACCGAGTATTCGCCGCTTGATAAAGAGGCGTTAAAGCGTGGTACCAGTGTCTATCTGGTGGACCGGGTCATCCCGATGCTGCCGCATAAGCTGTCGAACGGGATATGTTCCTTAAATGCCGGTGTGGACAGACTGGCGCTGTCCTGCATGATGGATATCAATGCAAAAGGAGAAATCGTATCGCATAAAATAGAGGAAACCGTAATCCGGGTAGACCGCAGGATGTCATATACCAGCGTGCATAAGATCATTGAAGAAAAGGATGAAGCGGAGCGCGCGGAGTATAAGGAATTGATTCCGATGTTCGAGCTGATGTACGAGCTTGCGGAAATCCTTCGCGACAGAAGATTTAAAAGAGGCTCTGTGGACTTTGATTTCCCGGAGAGTAAGATTACCCTGGATGAAAAGGGAAAGCCGTTAGATGTACAGATTTATGAGAGAAATAACGCACACAGGATTATTGAGGAGTTTATGCTGGCGGCAAACCAGACTGTAGCAGAGGAATATTTCTGGCAGGAACTGCCGTTTGTCTACCGTACCCATGAGGTACCGGATCCGGAAAAGATTCTGCAGTTGAATCTTTTTGTGCAGGGCTTTGGATATTCCTTAAAGACCGGGGCGGAGGATGAAATCCATCCAAAGGAAATCCAGAAGCTCATTCATAAGGTGGAGGGAACACCGGAGGAGGCGCTGATCAGCCGGCTGGCACTGCGCTCGATGAAGCAGGCGAAATATACAACGACCTGCGAGGGGCATTTCGGACTGGCAATGAAATATTATACGCATTTTACTTCTCCGATCAGGCGTTATCCGGATCTGCAGATCCACAGGATCATCAAGGAAAATATCCATGGAAGGCTTGTGGACAAGAGAGTGGAGCATTACCGGAAAATCCTGCCCGAGGTGACGGCGCAGGCAAGCATTTTAGAGCGTCGTGCCGATGATGCGGAGCGTGAGGTCGAGAAGATGAAGAAGGCTGAATATATGGAGCAGTTCATCGGAGAGTGCTTTGATGGCGTAATCTCCGGTGTCACGAGCTGGGGCATGTATGTGGAGCTGCCGAATACGATCGAAGGAATGGTGCGCGTGGCAGATATTCCGGGGGATTATTACTATTTTGATGAGGAGCATTATCAGATGGTCGGCGAGCACACGAAAAAAATCTATAAGCTCGGACAGAAGGTGCGGGTAAGGGTGGAGACCGTAGAGAAAATCCTGCGCACGATCGATTTTGCATTGGTAGAGGAAGGAGAAGGTGCTGAGGAAGAAGAAGCTTGACAGGAGACAGTTGTGGAAACGACAACTGTAGAAGAAATTATCCAAAACCGATAAAGACAGTTGAAATAAATAAAGAATAAGAATGATAAGCGGGTGGAAAAGTGAGGTGAAGAAATGGGAAAAGATACCAAAAAGCTGATCGCGAATAATAAAAAGGCATTCCATGACTATTTTATAGAGGATAAATATGAAGCGGGGATTTCTCTTGCCGGAACAGAGGTAAAGTCGCTGCGCATGGGAAAATGCAGCATCAAGGAATCCTTTATCCGTATCGAAAAGGGAGAGGTCTTTGTCTACGGGATGCATATCAGTCCCTATGAGAAAGGAAATATCTTTAATAAAGATCCCTTAAGAATCAGAAAGCTTTTGCTGCACAGACAGGAGATCCGGAAAATCGAGGGACAGATTGCGCAGAAGGGATATACGCTTGTGCCGCTCAGCGTGTACTTTAAGGGAAGCCTTGTCAAAGTCGAGATCGGTTTGGCAAAGGGGAAAAAGCTCTATGACAAGAGACAGGATATCGCAAAAAAGGATCAGAGAAGAGAGGCGGAGCGGAAATTTAAGGTACAGAATTTGTAAATACTATCATACTTTTACCATATTTTCTGATATAATGGAAATATGGTAAAAAATACGAACGGAGATAGAAAAATGAGGCAGGAGATCAAGAAACGACTGATAACGGCAGGGACTTTGGCATTTATTATACTGGCAGCGATTGCAGTGCAGGGGTTTGCTGCCAGTACCGGACAGGGAGCGGCGGGAATCAAGCTTTCTGCAAGCTACCGGGTGATTAATCAAAAAGCGATCGTAAAGGTCAAAGAGGAATGCAGTAACGGTCTGAAAAGTCTGGTATATCAAAAAGGAAATATTACCTCTTTGAAGGATGATGCCTGGAAGTCCGGCAAGGAGATTACAGATCATCAGTTTTCCGTGACGAAAAAAGGGAAGTATTCGATTTTGGCTACGGATAAAAAGGGAGAGAAGAGTGTATGTCAGGTTTCTGTCGTGATGGAGATAAAGGCAGTCTGGATCTACTTTGATGAGATGAAGAAAAAGGCGACGAGCTATTCGAAGTGGAAGAGCTTTATCGACAGCACTTTTACCACCTGCAAAAATAAGAATATGAATACCGTGATCCTGCAGGTGCGTCCGTTTGCGGATGCGATGTATCCGTCAAAATATTATCCATGGTCTTCCTTTGCAACGGGAAAGGCGGGAAAAAATCCGGGTTTTGATCCTCTTGCGTACGCAGTAAAAGCGGCGCATGCAAAGGGACTGATGATCCAGGCATGGATCAATCCGTACCGTATTACGAATGCGACAATGAAAAAATCAAGCATTGCGAAGGATTCCATAGCGTTAAAGTGGCTTAAGTCATCTTCGACAAAAAGAAATGTATTAAAGCTTGGCGGAGCGTATTATTTCAATCCGGCAAAGCCTGCCGTGCGGACGCTTGTGGCAAACGGCGTGAAGGAGCTTGTGCAGAATTATGACCTGGACGGAATCCACATGGATGACTATTTCTATCCGAGTCTTGGAAGCAAGGGCTATAAGAAGTTTGATTATAAAGAGTATAAGGCTTATGTGAAAAAATGCAAGGCGAACGGTACGGCGAAAAAATCCCTTGTGGAGTGGCGCAGGTCGAATGTCAATGTCCTGGTGAGAAAACTGTATGAAACCGTGAAGTCTGTGGATAAGAACTGTGTTTTCGGCATCAGTCCGGCGGGGAATTTAACCAATTTGTATTCTAAGACCTCCTATTACAGTGATGTAAAGCGGTGGATGGGTACGACCGGTTACATAGATTATATCTGCCCGCAGATCTACTGGTCCTTCAAACAGAGAATTGCTCCATATAAGAAGGTGTTGAATCAATGGACGGCGATTAAGAGAGATGACAGTGTGAACCTGTACATCGGTCTTGCGGGATATCGTGCGGGTATTTCGAAAAAGGCGGCAAAGGCGCTCGGAGATCCGGAGTGGGGAACGAGCAGGACGGTATTAAAAAGGCAGGTCGTTACGGCGAGAAATACGAAAAAGGTGGACGGATTTGCAGTCTTTTCCTATAGCAGCCTGAAGAGCAGTACGGCGAAGAAAGAGATTGCGAACCTGAAAAAGGTTCTGGCGGCAAGATAATATCGGGAGGAAGGAAGATGCTTTTTTTGAAATCAAAACGGGTTACGGCGGTTGCTATAACAACAAAAACAAACAAAAGTAGTATGCAGCGATAAAAACAGTTATTTATGCTCCTGTATAAACTGACCGATATGCTCCATTGCTTCAGCAGCCATGGGAGTAGGCAGAAGCTGGAATACATGCCAGCCTCTCCGGTAGATTTCAATCTTGGCAAACGAACCGTATTTTCTATATTGTTTTAACAACGATTCGCTGTCGGATCTGAGAACCTCGAAGCTGCCTGCCTGTATCAGGGCAGAGGGCATGCCGGAGAGATCTGCGTAAAGCGGGCTGTATTCCGGGCTTCTGTATAAATCACTTTTTTTATCATCATTTTTTCTATCTTCCGGTAGTTCGGGTGCCTCCTTTTTCGGAGTATATGCACTCCGGACTGCTCTTACATATCCCATCGTAATGGTGGGATCTTTTAATTTGTTTTTTTCATAGGATTTTCCGGACAGTGTCATATCCGTCCACGGACTCATCAGTACCATGGCGCGGGGAAGCATACGGTTCATCTGTTTTAAACGAAGACAAAGCTCCAGTGACAGATTTCCTCCGGCGCTGTCTCCGGCAAGATAGACATGATCCGCTCCGAAGCCCTTTAACATCAGATAATCCCACACCTTTTGTGCATCGCCGATCTGTGCGGGAAAGGGATGTTCCGGTGCGAGTCTGTATGCGTAGGAAAGCACCTCCAATCCGGTGGCGATCGCTAATTTGCCTGCAAGGATTCTTGCATAGTTGATCCCTCCGCAGGTAAAGCCTCCGCCGTGGCTGTAGAGGATCACCCGTCTGGTATCGTGTGCGAATTCGGGTTTTACCCACTCTGCTTCCATTCCTTCTATATAAAAGGTTTCTGTGGTTATTTTGTTGCCCGGTGTGATAAAGGTACTGAACCTTTCCTGTGCGGTTCTCTGTTTTTCAAGAGCTTCCGGCGTTACCGCTTCTTCATCGACGAAGACACCGTGGACTGCCTTGATCGCCCGCATGAGTAATTCGGGTTTGTCGTTTTTGCTTTTTGCCATTATTATCCTCCATACCCTGTCAAATGCATGTAACAAATGCTGTTTATGACGATTATTATACTTGATGATTTGGGTTCTTTCAAGGTATTATCTTGCTTGTAGCATGATGAAAACACATTTTTTATGTGTGAAATGACGAAAAATTTTTATACTGCTTTTCCTAAATAACAAAAATTTATTGAATATTCTGAGAAGTACTATATAATGGATAACATAGTGAGTTATACTCGTTGACAAAAAAGGGCTGCCGTTAGCGGGAATAAAAACATAAAATGACATGGAAAAGAAAGGGGTGCATGCATGATAAGAAATATGCTATTAAAGATTATGGGGCAGTGTGACGGCAAGTCGTTTGTGGCAGAAATGAACGGAGAAAAAGAAACAGAAAAGGATTTTCCGTTTTTTCGGATCAAATGGGAAAGCTTTGGAAATGATTTGCAGATCAGGTTGATTCCAAACGAGGAAAAAAGCTATCAGGAAAACGGGGATTATCCGGAGATTGTTTTGGAATCTGTGCGTCTATCTTTCCCATGGGAATATTATGGAGATAAAAGAAGACCGGAAAGTATTTTTATGAATGGATACCAGTCATGGACGGATTCGCATGAAAAGCTGCCGCACCAGAAAGAACATGTGATTTCAGGGTTTATGAAAAAGGTGGTAGAAAGCTATAAGCTACGTCCGTATGGAGATTATGATTTTACAAAAAAGCCTGCTTTGCCCGGACAGTTTCATGGATTTACTTATTGCTATTTCAGAAAGGGAGAAGACTATCGTTTCTTAGGATCGCTGAGTGAAAGAGATGGATATACGATTTTCTATTATGATACAAAAGAGCAGCGCATGCAGGTGGAAAAGGATTGTAAAGGGCTTCATGTCAGAAAGGAATGGACGGTATTTCATCTGACGCAGTTAAATGGCATGGAGGCGGAGGTCTTTGATGCGTATTTCCGTAAGATGAAGATTGCAAAGCCGAAGGGAAGACCAATGACCGGTTATACAAGCTGGTATAATCATTATCAGAATATTTCCGAGGAGATCATCGTGGATAATTTGAATGCTGCGGTGGAGACCGGACAGGGATGGGATATTTTTCAGATTGATGACGGATATCAGACACATGTGGGGGATTGGCTTTCTATTGATAAAAAGAAGTTTCCGCATGGTTTAAAACCCGTAGTAGAAAAGATTCACGGAGCTGAAATGAAGGCCGGTTTGTGGCTGGCGCCGTTTGTTTGTGAAACGGATTCGAAATGTTATACGGAACATTCAGACTGGTTAGAGAGAGATGAAACCGGAGAGTTTGTCTGTGCCGGAAGTAACTGGAGCGGTTTCTATGCGCTGGATTTAGAAAAGGAGGAGGTTCGATCTTATCTTAAGGAGGTCTTTCATACGATACTTAATGAATGGGGGTTTGATCTGGTGAAGCTGGATTTCCTGTATGCAGCATGCATCCGGCCTTTACCGGAAAAAACAAGGGGACAGCGGATGTGTGAAGCGATGGATTTTTTGAGAGAAATCTGTGGAGACAAGCTGATTTTGGGCTGCGGAGTACCTTTGGGGCCTGCCTTTGGCAAGGTGGATTATTGCCGGATCGGCTGTGATGTCGGTCTTGATTGGGATGATAAATTTTATATGCATTTTTTGCACAGGGAGAGGGTTTCTACCAAGAATGCGGTCGGGAATGCAATATATCGCAGACAGTTAGACGGCAGGGCGTTTTTTAACGATCCGGATGTCTATCTTTTGCGGGATGATAATATGAAACTGAACTGGAGAGAGAGAGAAGATCTGGCAAAGATCAACGGACTTTTCGGCAGTCTCTTATTCACCTCAGATAATGTTAGGGATTATAATGAGGAAAAGAAGAAGCTTTGTGAAGAAATCAGGACAATGCACCGCCTTCCTAAAAAAGTGATCCGGGGCAGAGACAAAACAAAGATCATCTATAAGCAGGACGGCAAAAGAAAAGAATTTGTTATTAAGGTCTGATTTGACAGAATGCATTTTTTTCGTTATTTTTTATAAAGCTCATATTTTATGAATTTATGATTTGGAGGAAAAGAAGATGACATTATATGATGAACTGATAGCACGTGGACTCATTGCGCAGGTAACAGATGAGGATGAAATTAAAGAGATGATCAATGGAGGAAAAGCGGTCTTTTATATTGGTTTTGATCCGACGGCGGATAGTCTGCATGTCGGACATTTCATGGCATTATGTCTGATGAAGCGGCTGCAGATGGCGGGAAATAAACCGATTGCTCTGATCGGGGGCGGTACGGCGATGATCGGAGATCCGTCCGGACGAACGGATATGCGCCAGATGATGACAAAGGAAACCATCGCGCACAATGTGGAGTGCTTCAAGAAACAAATGAGTCGGTTTATTGATTTTTCCGAAGGAAAGGCTCTTCTTGTCAATAACGCAGACTGGCTTTTGGATTTGAATTATGTGGAACTTTTAAGAGAGGTCGGCAGTCATTTTTCCGTGAATAATATGCTTCGTGCCGAATGCTATAAACAGCGAATGGAAAAAGGACTGAGTTTTTTAGAGTTTAATTATATGATTATGCAGAGCTATGATTTCTATATGCTTTATCAAAAATACGGCTGCAATATGCAGTTTGGTGGGGATGACCAGTGGAGCAATATGCTCGGGGGAACAGAGCTGATCCGCAGGAAGCTTGGAAAGAATGCTTCTGCTATGACGATTAACCTTCTTTTGAATTCCGAAGGGAAGAAAATGGGAAAGACACAGTCCGGCGCAGTCTGGTTAGATCCGGAAAAGACAAGTCCGTTTGAATTTTATCAATACTGGAGAAATGTCAGTGATACAGATGTTTTGAAATGTATCCGCATGCTTACCTTCCTTCCGCTGGAGCAGATCGACGAGATGGAAAAGTGGGAAGGCAGTGAGTTGAATCAGGCGAAGGATATTTTGGCATATGAGCTTACGAACCTTGTGCATGGAGAGGAAGAAGCAAATAAGGCAAAAGAGGCATCAAAAGCGCTTTTTTCCGGTGGAAATGCAGCAGATATGCCGGAGATTACGCTTGGAGAAGAAGATTTTGAAAATGATGAGATCGGTTTTCTTCGTTTGATTGTAAAGGCAGGTCTTTCTGCTTCCAATAAAGAAGCCAGAAGAAATGTGGAGCAGGGCGGTGTTGCTTTAAACGGTGAGATAGAGAAGGATGCCAGAAGAATGATAAAGAGGGAAGAATTCGGCGAAGAAGGCATTGTTATTAAACGCGGCAAGAAGAAATTTGTACGTGTGATCGTGGGGTGAGCTGCAGATGTTGGCAGAAGCTTCCAGATTATATAAACTTATTATTTTATATTTTTTGTATCGTTCAAATGCAGAAATAACAAATGCGGTTTTATCTGATTTTTTATTGGAATATGGCTATACTGATTATTTTTCAATACAGGAAACCTTATCTTCCCTGACCGAGGATGAGATGGTCGTTCTGAATAAAACGCGGACCAAAACGTATTATACGATTACAGAAGGCGGCTTGGAAACACTGGAATATTTCCGGTCAAAGCTCCCGAAAGATACGATCCGGCAGATCAATGCCTATCTGCAGGACAAAAGACTACAGATCGTCCGAGATGCAAATGTCAGAATAGATTATGGGAAAACAGATTCGGGAGATTATCTTGCAAGATGCAGTTTTTTAGAGCAAAATGAGCTTTTGCTGGAGGTGGCACTTGAAGTTCCGGATGAAATGAAGGCTGTAAGGGTTTGTCGGAATTTTCAGGAGAAAGGGGAAGAGATATATACCTATCTTTGGCAAAAACTGGTATCTGAGAAAGAAGCAGCATCAAATGGACAGAAAGAAGCCAGATAGGCAGCGGATGATTGACCGCTGCCTGTTTTTTGTTTCAGGAAGGAATATGCGCTTTGACTGCCTCAGCGACGGCATTTGCAACTCTTGGATCAAATGGCTGCGGCATGATGTGTTCTTCATCAAGATCTGCTTCATCGACCAGATTTGCAATCGCATTGGCAGCGGCGAGTTTCATTTCCTCTGTAATCTGTCTGGCATGTCCCTCTAAGGCTCCCTTAAAGATTCCCGGAAAAGCTACGACATTATTGATCTGATTAGGAAAATCAGATCTTCCGGTACCGACAACCTTCGCACCGGCTTTTTTGGCAAGATCCGGCATGATTTCGGGAACCGGGTTTGCCATCGCGAACAAAATAGCATCTTTATTCATGGAGGCAACCATTTCTTCGGTAACAATACCCGGAGCGGAAACTCCGACAAAGATATCTGCCCCCTTTAATGCATCGGCGAGAGTTCCGGTCTTTCCGGCCGGATTTGTGACTTTTATCATATCCCTTTGAATCGGATTGACATTCTTAGAGGAGTTTGACAGGATTCCGGATATGTCGCACATGATGATATCGGAAAAGCCATAGCGGAGCAAAAGTCTGGTAATAGCAATTCCTGCAGAACCGGCACCGTTTACGACAATCTTTACATTCTCTTTTGTTCTTTTTGTAACCTTTAATGCGTTGATGATTCCTGCCAGAACGACAATAGCTGTTCCGTGTTGGTCATCATGAAAAACAGGGATATCCAATATTTCTTTTAATCGTTCCTCTATCTCGAAGCAGCGCGGGGCAGAAATATCTTCTAAGTTGATTCCACCAAAGGTCGGAGCCAGGTAGGTGACGGTTTTGATGATTTCTTCCGTATCCTGTGTATCCAGGCAGATCGGAAATGCATTGATACCACCAAACTCCTTGAAAAGAACAGCTTTTCCCTCCATAACCGGCATGGCTGCTTCGGGACCGATGTTCCCTAATCCTAAAACAGCACTTCCGTCGGAGACGACTGCAACTGTATTTGATTTTATGGTATATGTATATGCTTTTTCTTTGTTTTTCGCTATCACCTTGCATGGTTCTGCAACTCCGGGAGTATATGCGATTGCCAGATCCTCGCGGGATTTTACTGCACATTTCGGAGTGGTGTCGATTTTCCCGTGCCAGTCTTCATGTAAAGCCAGCGCTTTTTCACTTTGTTCCATGATTTATCATCCTCCAATGTAATACTTTTGATTCCAACTTCATATATGAACTAATCTAAACATCATAGCATATTTCACAGAAAAATACAAATTTTTTTGCCTATTGATAAAAGTTTGGGGTTTACAATACCCAAAAAATCCGTTATACTAAACTCTGTCAGGGAAGATTATTTTTTTCAGGATACTTTAGTTGTTGCAGATGGAAAAGTAGTTTCGTCTGCAGACAGCGTCTTTATTATTCAAATACAGTTGCTTAATTTAGGATATTTCGACATTCTTAGATAGAGTTCATGTGCGTTGTGAAAGCACAGGTGTTTCTGTCATACAGCATTTCTGCTGTGAATTTCAATTAAGTAAGACGAAAACAGATTGATACGGAGGAATTATATATGGAAAATTATGATGAACTATCATTGGTGGAACTGCGTTTGGCAGGTAGAAAGTTAGGTATTAAAAAGGTGACCACTTTTCGAAAGCCGGAGCTTTTGGAGTTAGTGAAGGAAGCAGCAAAACAGCAAAAGACAGAGACCGGAAAGGAAGAGATAGAAAAAGCAGAGCCATCCGGGGAGAAGAAGGCAGAGAAGGAAGATGAGAAGGGAAAGGAAGAGACATTCCGAAAAGCGCCCAGAAAAAATTACGGAAAACCGGAGGAGATAAACCGGGACAGCAAAGAACGGAGAGAAGCCTATAACAGGCGGGCTATGCATAAATATGGTGAGAAAATGAAGCGGGAGTCTGTACCCGGTACATCAGTAAAGGAAACACCGGTAAAGAAGACGGAGAAAAAGCAGGAGAAGAATTATGTTCCGCATGGGATTCCCGGAGAATTAGAGGAGCTTGACAGCGGAGAAGTAAGAAGCGGTATTTTGGAGGTTTTGCAGGAGGGGTATGGATTTATCCGTTGTGACAATTATCTTCCGGGAGAAGATGATATTTATGTTTCTCCGGCCATGATCCGCAGATATCAGTTGAGAACCGGTGATATTTTAGAGGGGCATATCCGCATCCGAAATCAGAATGAAAAATTTGCGGCTCTTTTATATATCACAAGTGTTAATGGAAAAACACTGGAAGAAATTATGAAGCGTCCGAAGTTTGAGCGGCTGACGCCTGTATTTCCGGATGAGAGGATTCGTTTGGAAACACCGGGCAGCAGTGTGTCAATCCGGATGGTGGATCTGATCTCGCCGATCGGCAAGGGGCAGCGTGGTATGATCGTTTCCCAGCCGAAAACCGGAAAGACCACTCTTTTAAAACAGATTGCAAAGGCGGTAAAGACGAATCACCCGAGAATGCATTTAATTGTCCTTTTGATCGATGAGAGGCCGGAGGAAGTAACAGATATCAAGGAATCGATCATGGGGCACAATGTGGAGGTGATCTACTCTACCTTTGATGAGCTTCCGGAAAATCATAAGAGAGTTTCCGAAATGGTAATCGAGCGCGCGAAGAGACTGGTGGAAAACGGAGAAGATGTGATGATTCTCTTAGACAGCATCACGAGACTCGCGAGAGCCTATAATTTGACTGTGAGTCCGAGTGGGCGTACCTTGTCCGGTGGTCTGGATCCGGCAGCCCTTCATATGCCGAAGCGCTTCTTTGGTGCAGCCAGAAATATGAGAGAGGGCGGTAGTCTGACGATTTTGGCAACTGCCTTGGTGGATACGGGCAGCAAGATGGATGATGTCGTTTTTGAGGAGTTTAAAGGAACCGGAAATATGGAACTGGTACTTGACAGAAAGCTTTCGGAAAAGAGGGTATTTCCGGCTATTGATTTGCCGAAGTCCAGTACGAGGCGGGACGATCTTCTTTTAACGCAGGACGAGTTAGAGGCGAATTATATTATGCGAAAGGCATTTAATGGAGCAAAGAGCGATGATGCGGTGGAGAAGATCATCGAGATGTTCCGAAAGACAAAGAACAATCAGGAGCTGATACAGATTGTAAAAAAATCCTGGTAAAAAAATCCTAAAGAAAGTTCTTGCAATTAAGAAATTACTATGGTATATTTTAATAGTTGTGGTTATAAATAATCGAAAAGATCAATCTTTTAAAAGCCTCTGCTTTTGAAGAATATTATCTTTTTGTCTATATTATTTGCTATCCGATACGAAGAGGTGAGTGATAGCGGAATGGAGGTTAATCATGAGAGAAGGAATTCATCCGGAATATTATCAGGCAAAGGTCATTTGCAACTGTGGTAATGAATTTGTAACAGGTTCTACAAAGGAGGAGATTCATGTAGAAATCTGTTCAAAGTGTCATTCTTTCTATACCGGTCAGCAGAAGGCTGTACAGGCTCGTGGTGCGATTGATAAGTTCAACCGCAGATATGGTATGAAGTCTAATTAGTGAAAGAGTGGTCAGAGTTCTGACCTTAAGGGTGGTCACAGGTTTCCTATTGGAATCTGTGACCTTTTGTGCTATTCTATAGAAGAAATAATCGCGAATGGACGCAGAAATGAGGTACGGGATGAAGTCATCGGGAATTGGTGGTCAGGCTGTATTAGAGGGTGTAATGATGCGAAATAAGTCGAATTATGCCGTAGCCGTAAGAAAGCCTGACGGGGAGATTGCAGTTACACACGGAACTTATCAGTCACTGGGCGAAAGAGTACTCTTTTTTCGTCTGCCGCTTATACGGGGGATTGTGGCATTTATAGAGGGCTTGGTTTTAGGAATGCGTACGCTGACTTATTCGGCGAGCTTTTATGAAGAAGAGGAAGAAAAAGAGGGGAAAAAGAAACGAAAAGCAGATGACAGTATGAAAGAAAATCTGCAGATGGGGATTACTGCAATTTTATCTATTGTTTTTGCTATGTTGATTTTTGTTTTGCTGCCATATTTTTTATCGCAGTTTTTAAGCAAAAGGATTTCATCTTATATGACATTGGCACTGATTGAAGGTGTATTTCGTATTGTATTGTTTGTCGGCTATGTTATTGCAATTTCATTTATGCGGGATATCAACAGAACCTTTATGTATCATGGAGCGGAGCATAAATCCATTAACTGTATTGAGAATGGTCTGGACCTTACTGTGGAAAATGTCCGCAGGCAGTCAAAACATCATAGAAGATGTGGCACCAGTTTTATGTTTCTTGTTATTTTTTTAAGCATTTTATTTTTCATGTTTTTACATTTTGACAATATGTGGCTCAGGGTGCTTTCCCGTATTTTACTGGTACCTGTGATTGCAGGAATTTCTTATGAATTTATTCGTCTTGCAGGAAACAGTGATAATAAGATTGTTTCTATTTTGAGTAAACCGGGAATGCTTTTACAGATGCTTACGACCAGAGAGCCGGATAATAAAATGATCGAAGTGGCGATTGTGGCCGTGGAGGAGGTTTTTGACTGGAAAGAGTACCAGCGCAGGAGTCTGGCAGCCAGAAAGGGCAGAGCAAGACTTGACAGGGGGAAGAAGACCGATGGTACAAAGAGAAAGTCAAGAGCAGAGCTTGCAGAGGAGCTTCGTGTGCGTGAAGAGGAAAATGCAAGACGTGCCAATGAGCGTGCCAGACGCATGATGGAGCAGGAAAGAAAAGAGGCGGAATTAGAGAAGTTAGTGGACGCAGCAGAGAAGAGAAAGAGTGTGCGTGAACAGAAGCTTCGTGAGCAGATGCGCATGGACGGAACATCGGAAGAATTTTTATCCGGGTTGGATCATTACTTTGATGGTAATAAAAAGAGATAGCAGGTTTGGTCTACATTGATCGCATGATATTTGTTCCGGGGGAAGATTCTGTGCAGAGGTATGAGTTTGAAGAGTGATATGTCAGCGGATACTACTTATAAAGAATTATTAAAGGCGGGAGAAAACTATTTGTCAGACTCCGGAATCACAGAGTCTGCTGCAGATAGTTTTCTGTTGTTTTCCCATGTGACGGGATTTCATAGAGCCGATTATTTTTTAAAACAGGATGAGGCTCCGACAGAGGCAGAAAGAACGGAGTATCGTCGGCTGCTTTTAAAAAGAGGTCAGCATATTCCGTTACAGTATATTACCGGAGAACAGGAATTTATGGGACTTCACTTTCGTGTCAATGAATCGGTGCTGATTCCAAGGCAGGACACGGAGATTTTAGTAGAAACGGCACTTCCCTATGTGGAGGGAAAAGAGGTTTTGGATCTTTGCACAGGCTCCGGATGTATTGCGGTTTCTCTTTCTGTTCTGGGAAAGACATCCGGGTGTGTGGCAGTTGATATTTCAAAAAAGGCACTGGAGGTGGCACAGAGAAATGTGGAAGAAAATCTGGCTGAGGTTTTATTAGCGGAGAGTGATCTATTTGAAAATGTGTCGGGAAGATTTGATATCATTGTTTCCAATCCACCGTATATTGAGACGAAGGTAGTAGAAACTCTGATGGAGGAAGTTAAAGGACATGAACCGCATTTAGCATTGGACGGAGGAGAAGATGGTCTTTCTTTTTACCGGAGGATCATTTCAGAGAGCCGGACTTATTTAAAAGAGAATGGAATGATTTTTTTTGAAATCGGTTGTGAACAGGCAGCTTCTGTGTCTATGCTTCTAAGGGATGCGGGCTTTGATGATATTGTATGCAGAAAGGATTATGCAGGGCTTGACCGGGTGGTGTATGGCCGGATAGGAGGAAAACGTGTTTGACAGATTAGAAGATTTAGTCAGGAGATTAGAGGAAATCAATTTTGAGCTTACGGAGCCGGATACGATCAATGATCAGGAGAAGTACCGGGCACTTATGAAGGAGCAGAATGAACTGACTCCGATCGTAGAGAAGTATCTGGAGTATAAAAAGGCAAAAGAGGGAATCGAGGAAAGTCTGGCACTTTTAGAAGAGGAGTCAGATGAGGAGATGCGGGAGCTTGCGAAGGAGGAGTTAAATGAATGCAAGCAGACGGTAGAAAACTGTGAGCAGGAGTTAAAGATCCTGATGCTTCCGAAGGATCCGAATGATGAGAAAAATGTTATTGTCGAGATCCGTGCCGGCGCAGGTGGGGATGAGGCGGCTCTGTTTGCCGCGGACCTGTTTCGTATGTACTCAAAGTATGCAGAGAGCAACCGTTGGAAGGTGGAAGTGATGAGTGCAAACGAAAACGGAATCGGCGGCTTTAAGGAAATTGTATTTATGGTACTCGGAAACGGGGTTTATTCGAAATTAAAATATGAGAGCGGGGTACATCGTGTTCAGCGTATCCCTACGACAGAATCCGGCGGCAGGATCCATACCTCTACGGCAACGGTTGCAATCATGCCGGAGGTAGAGGAGGTCGAGGTCTATGTCGATCCGAATGACTGTAAGATCGATGTATACCGTGCTTCCGGAAACGGCGGGCAGTGTGTCAATACAACAGACTCTGCTGTGCGTATTACGCATATTCCGACCGGAATTGTCGTGACCTGTCAGGATGAAAAGTCGCAGCTTAAGAATAAGGATAAGGCAATGAAGGTGCTGCGCTCAAGGCTCTATGATATGGAGCAGGAAAAGGCACAGAGTGAGCAGGCAGCCGAGAGGAAAAGTCAGGTGGGAACCGGTGACCGTTCCGAAAAAATCCGTACCTATAACTTTCCGCAGGGCCGTGTGACAGACCACAGGATTAAATTTACAAGTCATCGCTTGAATGAGGTGCTTGAAGGAGATTTGTCAGAGATATTACAGAATATCATTGTTGCTGACCAGACGGCGAAGTTGGAGAAAATGAATCAGAGTGCATAGTGTTCCGGGGGACAGGAGGAGCAGGGGGGAGTCTATGTATATGGAGCTTGACAGGGAGCTTGTAGCACTGAATGAAAAAGGCAGAAAGTAAATTCGGAGGCGATGAGATGATTACCAGTACAGCAAACGGACAGATCAAGGAGCTTGTAAAGCTGCAAAAATCCGCAAAAGAGCGGAAAAAGACAGGGTGTTTTATTGCGGAGGGAATTAAGTTAGTAAAAGAGGCCTTTTTAGAGGACATGTTGGAGAAGGTCTATCTTTTAGATAAGCTTTTAGAGGATAGTGAGATAAAAGAACTCTGTGACCAGACGGAATATGAGCTGGTTGCAGAGTCTGTTTTTTTAGATATTGCGGATACAGTGACACCTCAAGGCATTTTAGGGATTGTGAGACAGCCGAAGTATTCCGCAGAGGAATTGATAAATTCCGAAAAAGGTCATTTTTTGCTTTTAGAAGATTTAAGAGATCCGGGCAATTTAGGTACAATTATGCGAACCGCTGAGGGAGCGGGGATGAATGCAGTACTTTTAAGCAAGGGTTCTGTTGATCTTTTCAATCCGAAGGTCGTGCGGGCGACAATGGGTTCTGTTTTCAGGGTGCCGTTTTGCTATGCAGAAGATTTGGGACAGGTAATTGATGCATTAAAGGCAAGAGGAATTCCGGTATACGGAACGATGATGAAGGGAAGCAAAAGATATAATGAATGTGATTACAGAAGTGGTGCCGGAATAGTGATCGGAAACGAGGCAAATGGAATTTCAGAAGATATTGCCGCACATTTAAGCGGAACAGTCATGATACCAATGGCAGGAAGGCTAGAATCTCTAAATGCTGCAGTGGCAGCGGCGGTTTTGATGTATGAGATGATACGATAGAGAGGAAGAGCAGCGGAGATTTGATATAGAAGTTATTTGTTCATGTTAAAAATAGAAAAAGTCAGATTAATTATGATTGACAGGCATTTTTTGCGGTTTTATAATATTTTTATCCCGACTGTGGAGAAGGTGGGGAGCGGAGAAAAGGATAAAATGATTTTAGAAAGTGGAGGTGTACTATGGTACAGGGAAGATTACCGAAGCTTTATAAAAGAAAAGCTTTATATGTGGAACTGCTTTTGCTGATTTTTTCCTTTGGTTCTGTTTCGAAGGCAGATGCAGAGAGAGTTAATGTATCCTTGATGAAGAATGAAAATGTCACAATGGTAAAAAGCGGCAGTGCAGAAAAGGGAAGGATAAAAGGGGCTTTGAAGCAAAAATCAGGGAAAAGGAAGGTAAGCTTAAAGTCTGTAAAGATAATCAATGGATGTGTACTCCGTGTGAAATTGGACAGAGCAGCTTCATTAAAGAAAAAGGATGTTACTGTAAAGGTAAAATCCTCAGCAAAGGGAAAATATCAAAAAAAGGTTTCGGTCAGCCGTGTAGAAAAGCTTAATAAAAAGACATATGATGTAATTCTGTCAGAGAAAGCATATGATTATATGGATGGAGATTATGCCCTGAGCTCGGGAGATTATGTCCTGGTAAAGATCGGTAAGCTTTCCGGGACGAAAAAAAGAGAGACCTTTTACGGGACTTTGGAAAAAACGTATATAAGCTATCAGACCGGGATGGTAGGGAAGGAATTTTATGCCGGAATCAATTTTGAGGAATATGTGACAGGGTATTGCAAATATAAGATCACAGGTCTGCCAAAAGGATTAAAGGCAGTGAAAAAGAAAGATTATGTTGTGATCAAGGGGACTCCGAAGAAGACGCAGACAGGTAAAGCAATCATAATCACAGCAACAGATGAGACAGGAAAGAAGGTTGCAAGAAAGCTGTATCCTGTTATCGGCAGCTCTTCTAAGATCGTGACGATGCAGGATAAAGAGAATACGAAGGTGCTTTTCGGAGACGGTAATGAAGAGCGGTGTTACTTTTTTATTGCCGGAGGAAGCGGTTTGTACCAGATTAATGTTAAAACGGGAAAATCTGTCGTATCTGATATTGAAAATCCTGCCTATGATGAAGAGGAGGAGAACGGTGTAAGACAGTTCGTGGTCAGTGATCAGCTTTTGGCAGGAAAATATCAGATTACCTATGAGGTACAGGATTTAAAGAAGCTTTCCTTAAAAACGACCGGGACAGCAAAATTTACTGCAGAAAAGCCGGTAAAGATCGCAGGAAAGGTTCTTGCAAAGGATGGCAGGGGGGTACCACAGGCAAATGTGGAATATTCTTTTACCGATCAGAATCATGAATATGCCGTTTCCAGATTTTTGACCAGGACCGATGAGAACGGGGATTATATCTGTTATGTGGCGGCATCACAGATTTATGAGTCGCATGCGGAGGCGGCGTATACGGAAAAGGGAGAGCCGTATTTTATGGTTGGGAAAAAAGGTGTTAAGAAGAATTTTTCCCTGCCGCTGTACCGTGTTATCCTGTTAAGCAGGGAGGGAGAGGATTTAAGCGGCCTGTTATGGGAAGATGAGTATGCTTTGGATGAGCCTTATAAGGGCACGGAGCTCCTGCTTCCGAAGGGAGAGTACACATTTACCTCGGATAATGTCTGGGTTGAATATTCGGTAAGCTTTACGGTGACGGATCGAAACTTAAGTGTCTATGTGACAAGAAAGGATCTGGTGACCGGAGTTTTAAATATTCCGGGAACCACGAAGGAGATTACGATCGCGGGAGAAGAGGATGAGTACGCAAGCATTTATAAGCTTACACCGCCAAAAGACGGCAGATATATGATTTCTATAGATCATATTGGTGAAGCGGCGATCATTGTCATACTGAAAGAGTCCGATCCGGATACGCCGGTTTTTGGCAGCAGTATCGAGGACTGGACCTTTGAGAAAAGTGCCAATATGCTTTTAAGTTTAAAAGCCGGAGAGAACTATTATATTTATACCTACTCTCTTTCTGAGAGGAAAGCGGTAACGACCGATATTTCCATTGAGGAGATCGAAGAATCGGCGTGACCGGATAATGAACCGAAAAAATGCCGGAGGGGCTGCACTTTTCGTGCAGCCCTTTTTGCGGGGAAGAAGTAGGACGGGATTACAGAATCACCGGTCCTCCGGAAAGCTCCTGTCCGGGGGTTTTCTTTTTTTGGATGCGGGTATAGAGGTCGGCGGCAAAAATGTCCTTTTCATAAAGGGCAAGCGCGTCTTTGTCATCACTTAATATGGAGCGCCCGTCTGCGGGCTTTGTGATGACCGGAATCTTTCTCACCTGCTTTAAGAGTGCGCTTTTTTCCCTGCGGAAGCCTAAAAGCCTTGCATAAGGAACCTCTGTCGTGGTCTGGGCATGGATGTCTAAAAGCAGATGCAAAAGTACCCTGCTGATCCTTGTATGAGTATATTGTTTTGTCTTTAGCATATGGATATATTCAGAAACCGTGGTATAGTCCTTTCGGGTATTCTGTATCCGATGATAGATTTCATCGCTCATGTCGGCAATCTTTAAGTCTTCATCGGAGAGCTTCAGGAGACGGTAGTAAAACAAATCGAAGAAATCGTCAATGGATACCGGATAAGCATCCGGATTTTCCTGCAGAATTTTCTTTACACTTTTCGGGATGTAGTCGGAAACCTTCTCAAAAAACTGTTCCGGTGTTTCTTTTTCAAAAAGCTCACGGATGGCGGCAGAGGACAGAAAAGTACCGGTTTCGTTTTCGAAAAGCTCTGTATCGTGGTAACCGGCACCGCTTCGCTCTATAAGGATCGGGGTGAGCCGACTGCCGGACTCTATAATTGCCTTCAGATATTCGATCGCTAAGATATTGTTCGGTGAGGAGAAAAGGTTTGGAGTTTCTTCCACAAGCTCAGGAAAAAGCATATTGATGCTGCTTTCCCTTGCAGCGGGGTAGCTGATACCTGCGGCAACCTTGCTTTTGATCATGCCGGAAAAAGCTGCCGGAGGATCGAGGAGAAGTTCGGCGGCTTTTTTCAATGGCCTGGTAGAGGTGCATTCAGCACCAAAGCATAAGCCATCCACAAAACCAAGACCGGTAAGCAGGGATACTCCTGCGGCGGCAAAGCCTTCGGCACTGGCACTTGCAAATGCAGTAGGCAGTTCGAAGACAAAGTCAGCACCGTTTTCCAATGCCATCTTTGTCCGAAGATATTTATCGATCCATGCGGGAGTTCCGCGCTGCATAAAGTCCCCGCTCATGGCGATCACGATATTTTCTGCACCGGTGCGCCTTCTTGCTTCCTCTATCTGGTATTTATGTCCATTGTGGAAAGGGTTGTATTCTGCGATGATTCCTACGGTAGTTATGTTTTCAGGCATAGTCTGTCTCCTTTTTCTCGGTCATTTTACTAGGTAATTGCGAAACTCAGCTTTTCTCTTTGCCTGTTGTATATATTGCATAAAATATAACACAGACACGTTCGCACTTGAAGAAAAACATAGCGGTACATAACATGCTAAAAGACAGCATGTAAGTACCGATGTTTTTCTAACAGTCTGTTTTTATATTTTA
>CADBMH010000088.1 GCA_902795705.1 uncultured Lachnospiraceae bacterium
ATTCATGATGGTATTAAAGCACTGGTTAAAAATCACTGGGATAGTGTGTAGTTTAATCAGTGCTTTAATTATACAAACTGGAGTTTTTTTGGGGTTCATTATGTAAAAAATATCAATTTCGTTCTTAGCGTTTAGTACAATAAAAGGGATTAATGCTATCAATTTATCTCAATATTAGAAATCATTAAGGCGTGATCTTTTTTCCAGCAATGAACACTTTATTTCCAGAAATAGTATTGCTTTCTTCGAACCAATACTTTTCTTTAAGATTTTCTTCTTTTCCTGTATCTCTCAAATATTCAATCAAACATATAACATCTGCATCCACATCTATAAGTTTGTCGATGACAAACTGTTTTACTAAAATATCATTTGTCATTTTATGAATATTCCATTCCGCTAATTTCAAAAATATCTCCTCCTCATTAAAAAAATATGTATTTAGTAAGTTAATATAACAAATCCCGTTTGTTATATTAACTTGCTATTTTAAAATTATATCAATTTCTACAGGTTTCCGCAATCAAACAAACGCATCTAGTACTATTTGTTTTTTAGAATTTTAAAATTTTGCTATATACATTTTTAATTTCGAATATATAATATAATTACATAGTGCATAACAATTATGTTTACATTATAGAAAGGATCATCTATGAATGCAGGGTATGTCCGTCTCTCCAGAGACGATGACAAAAGAAATTATGTTTCCATAGAAAATCAAAAGCTGATCATAAACCAATATGCAGCAGATCATGGTGCGGTTATTGACCGCTGGTATGAAGATGATGGCATTTCTGGTTATATCTTTGACAGACCGGGATTTCAACAGATGATGACTGATCTGGACAAAGATATTGATACTGTTTATGTCAAAGATTTTTCACGTCTTGGCAGACATAATGCAAAGGTTCTGCTGCTTCTGGACGAATTTCAGGAGCGTGGAAAGCATCTGGTTGTGATTGACGATAATTATGATTCTATGGATTCCAGTGACGATACGATTGGTATTAAGACATGGTTTAATGAACGATATGTAAAAGATACCAGTAAGAAAATCAAACGTGCCATAGGAGCCAGACAGAAAGAGGGAACATTGATTACCAGACCACCGTTTGGCTATCGACGCAACGGAAAAGATAAGACGGTTCTGGAAATTGTATCGAAAGAAGCTGAATATATTAAGCAAATTTATAACTTATATCTTTCTGGTTCCGGTTATCGTAAGATTGCCACATATCTGACCGAGCAGGGAGCACCTACACCATCTATGATACAGCGTGAACGTGAAATAGAAGAAGGCAGATTGTCCAAAAGGCAGGTAGCTTCTAAATGGTCTGATGCTATGGTAAAAGAGATACTGGATAATGATTTTTATATTGGTACTTTTCGTCTAAAAAAGCGTGCAAGAAATACGGTTCATGGCAAAGATAAACGTGTACCAAAAGAAGAACAGTGTATTTTCGAGAATCACCACCCGGCAATTATTGATAAGGCTACTTTTACTCTGGTACAGGAATTAAAGGAAAAACGCAACCGTACAAATTATCGTGGAAGCCGGGGGCAGTGGTTAGGCTCAGAGATTCCGAATCCTTTTGGCAGTTGTCTGTTCTGTAAGGACTGCGGAAGCCGTCTTACGCCAATTAAACGTCAGACTTCCAGCAGGGAACGGAAATATTACATCTGTACCACTTATAATACCAAGGGGAGACGTTATTGCTCCAAGGCACATTTAATTGAAGAAGATGACCTGATGGAAGATGTTCTGACCTATATCAAGATGTGCCGAAATGCTCTCTGTGAAGTTATTTCGACTTATGACTTAAAAGATTTTGAAGCAGAAAAGAAAACAATAGAGGAAAAATGGCAGGAACTGCACACAGCTATCAACGAGCGAAAAAGTCAACTGAAAGTTCTGCTTACTCAGAAAGTAAAAGATCTGGCGGTTGCTGCTGGAAATGAAGATTTAATCAATGAGACATACGATTCTATGCAGAAAGATTTGTTTGCTCAGATTCATGGATTGGAAATGCAGATTAAGGAACTGAACGAAACTGCCATAGAGACGCCTGATGTAAAGGATAAACTGAAAAACGCTCTTGAGGCGGTAGATGAAATCATTGCTGGTGGAAGCCTTGACCGAAGAGATATTGAACTTCTGATTGAAAAAATCGTAGTGGACGAAGATGGAATGCCGGAAATCACATTAAAATACGGCTTGTCTAATCTGATCAGTTACAGTCCTGCTGATGAAATGAACCGCAGAGAAAATACCATTATTGTGATTGTGATGAAACTGATTGCAGAGGATGAACGTGGGTTTACTTCTGCAAAGTATCTGTCGGAACATATTACTGATTTGGGATTCAAGAAAACAAAGCAGAGTATACTTCCATATATTGAGCTGATGAAAGGACTTGGGATTCTTGAATCCACAGATAATCCGTTAAAGCCATACAATATTATAAAATCAAAAACAGAAATCACGCAGCTTACTAAAGACTATTTGCCGGATATATCAGCAGAAACTACTGCAAAACAGCTATCAGATAATTATTTACATGGTATATGTAATGACAGGTGGCATGCCGGAGATGGTATTTGAATATGTATTAAAGAAGAATGGCATTGACCCGAAAAAAGATCTGAAGATTGTAAAGAATATTGATTTTGGTCTCACCGCACAGGCATATGCTTCCGGACAGGGGGATTATACCGTAGAATTTGAACCGTTTGCAGCTTCTTTGGAGGCTGACAAAAAGGGTGTTGTTGTTGCTTCTCTCGGAGAGGCCAGCGGAGATGTTCCGTACACAGCTTATTCTGCTAAGAAAAGTTATATGAAGGATCATCAGAAGGAGCTTCTTGCCTTCACGAAAGCGGTCCAGAAGGGAATG
>CADBMH010000089.1 GCA_902795705.1 uncultured Lachnospiraceae bacterium
AGGAGAGGGAATCCTTCTTGCAGAGATTCAGGAGAATTCCGATCTAACCTATCGGCTATATGATTACAACCGGAGAGATAAAGATGGGAACCTTCGTGAGCTTCATTTCGATAAGGCGGTGAAGGTTCTCAATATGAATCCCATCGGAGATACCAGTCAGAAACCACGCTATGTCCGGTATTTCTACGGATGCTCTAGAGAAACACTATGCCGGTGTAAATATTTTGAAACAGAAAAAATTCAGGTTACTAAAGGATTTTCTTTCTCTGTGATGAAGAACTCTTTCCAAGTACTTCTTTGTACAGATGGAGAGGGCGGACTCGAAACGGATGGAAGCAATCGACCTCTGCGATTCGAGAAGGGAAGTTGCATTTTCCTTCCCGCAGGACTTGGAAGATGCCATGTAATTGGCGAATGTGACCTGTTGAAGATTAGATGTTAAGTAGGCGGAGAGATTAGATGAAGCGAGTACTGCACATATCAAAATATTATTATCCCTTTGTCGGTGGGGTTGAACAAATCGCGAGAGACTGCGTACTGGCTTTAAAGGGAGAGGTGGAACAGAAGATTCTCTGTTTTGACCACAATCTTAAATCCAAGGATTCCGTAGACAGTGTCGATGATGTTGAAGTGGTCCGTGTAGGGCAGCAGGCTTTGATTGCTTCTCAGGCATTGGGCTTAACCTATGGAAAAAGAATGCAGGAATTGTTTACACAGTTCAAGCCGGATATTGTAATCTTTCATTACCCTAATCCATTTGTTTCCCATTATTTGTTGAAATTGATACCGAACTATACAAAGCTTATCGTTTACTGGCATTTGGATATTTATAAACAGAAAGTATTGAAGCATTTCTTTACAGGGCAGAATAGAAGACTACTTAAGAGAGCAGACAAAGTTGTCGCTACCAGTCCAAATTATATTGACGGTAGTCCTTGGCTTTCATCTGTTCGTAATAAATGCGTAGTTGTTCCAAATTGTATTGATGAACACAGACTTGCTGTGGATGACGAAACAAGGAAACGGGCGGAAGAGATTAGAAAAGAGAACAAGGGAAAGATTATCTGCCTTGCGGTTGGCCGTCATGTTCCATATAAAGGATTTGAATATTTAATTAAAGCGAGCAAACTTCTTGATGATCGATTTACTATCCGGATTATCGGAAAAGGTCCGTTAACAGAGTCTCTTCATCAGCTGGCGGAAGGAGATCCAAAGGTAAAATTCCTTGGACTAGTCAGCGATTTGGATCTCAAGGCTAATCTGCTTGCGTGCGACATATATACATTTTCTTCGATTACAAAGAATGAGGCATTCGGAGTAGCACTTGCAGAAGGAATGTATTTCGGCCATCCGGCTGTGACGTTTACAATTCCAGGAAGCGGAGTGAATTACGTAAGTCTGAACGGCATCACGGGGATCGAAGCACCAAATCGCGATGTGCAGGCTTTTGCGGATGCGATGAGGAAACTGGCGGATGATACAGAGCTTCGAAATAAGTATGGGGAAGCGGCATATAGAAGAGTTATAGATAATTTCTTATTTGCGGCATTTAAGAAAAATATAATCAAGTTGGTAAAATGCGTATTGTAGAGGAGTGACCGTGAAGTCAAATGGTGAAAAGATCGCAATCGACGCAAGAATGATTGAGATGTCTGGCATTGGAACCTATATCCAACATCTTATGGGCTGTGGCATTTATGATGTTGCTGTTGGGGATGAAAAGACAATTAGAAAATATGATAAGAATGTGGAAGTGATTCAGTTCACTGCACCTATTTATAAATTACAAGAGCAATTACATTTTCCGGAACGTGAGTTGAAGAAGAAAGGTGTAGATATAATACATTTCCCACATTACAATGTACCCTTATCCTTCAAAGGAAGGTATGCAGTAACTCTACATGATTTAATACATATTATTTACCCTCAATACTTAAAAAACTATGCAGAGGCAATCTATGCTAAATTACTTATGGGACATGCATTGAAACATGCCGAGAAGATATTCACTGTATCAGAGTGCTCAAAAAAAGATATAGAAAAATATTTCCATATAGATCCTTCTAAAATCAACATCACATACAATGCAGTGGATGGCGATTTTTTTAGAGAAAAGGATAGGAGAGAAGTTGTTTATCTACTCGATAAGTTTCATCTACCGGTAGGCAAGAAGATAATTTTGTATGTAGGGAACATAAAACCACATAAAAACCTATCGGTTCTCTTGCAGGCCTATGCTAGCTTACCCAATAGAGACGACTATGTAGTCATTCTTGTAGGTAAATCTTTTGGAACAGTCCCTATTCAAAATATGATGGAGGAAAACGGTCTATCAAATGGAGTTAATGCAACCGGTGCTGTTACGGATAATGAATTAGTAGACTTATATAATCTTGCAGATGTATTTGTGTTTCCTTCTTTATATGAGGGCTTTGGCATTCCACCACTAGAAGCTATGTCTTGTGGAACACCTGTTATTTGTTCAAATGCGTCATCCCTTCCAGAAGTAGTAGGAGATTCAGCACTATTGTTTGATCCTTTGAATTCAAAAGAACTTCGAGACGATATAGAGCAAATATTTACGGATGCTCAATTAAAAAACGAATTAAAAATGAAGGGATTTGAGAGGGCAAAAGCCTTTCAGTGGGAAAGAACTCAAAATATAGTCAAGAGAGAATTGAGCATATGAATATTGTTTTTTTTATTCAAAATTTTTCAAGATCAGGTGGAAGTGAGCGCGTTACATCATTAATTGCTAATTTTATGAGCGAGCAGGGACATAGTGTGACTGTCGTTAGCATATGTGGCGATAACACTTGCTTCTATCCACTAAATATATCTGTACGATTAATTACGTTAATCAATAAACAAGAAGTTGATAACAAAAGTTATTTTTTTTATGTATTAAATCAATTGAGAAAATTTTATGCAGATAATAATATTGATCTTGTGATTGATGTTTTTGCTGCACTGAGCATTTATACACTTCTCCTTAAGAAAAAATATCGTTACAAGAATATTACATGGGAACACTTTAATTTTCATGTAAATACGGGCGCGAATAAAATTGGAAGAAAATTAGCTGTTAGATTTTCAGATGCTATTGTTACATTAACTAATGAAGATAAGGGGTATTATTGCGATAAATATCCTAAGGCTATCAGTAAACTTCATACTATTTATAATCCTTCACCATATCCAAATGCTGAAATTGGGAAGGAGAAGAAAAAAATGGTGCTATCTGTAGGACGGCTTACCAGGCAAAAAAATTTTGCAACGATGTTAGATATTTGGAAGTGCGTACAGCAAAATCATCCAGAGTGGAAACTATTAATTTTAGGAAATGGAGAAGACCGAGAAAAACTCGAGCTTAAAATTCATAATGAAGAAATCAGTAATATTGAGATGCCTGGCGCTGTAAAAAATATTGAAGAATACTACCGAAAAGCCGCTATTTATATATCCACTTCGTTATATGAGGGCCTTCCAATGACAATGATAGAAGCACAATCATTTGGATTGCCTATTATTACTTTTAATTTTGAAACTGGCCCAGCTGATATAGTAAAAAATGGGGAAAATGGATATGTGATTCAGAGAACTGACAATTTGAAAAATGATATGCAAAATATGGCACATGCTATAGACACACTTATTAATAATCCGACTCTTCGAAATGAGTACTCAGATAATGCAAAGAAGGATAGTGAGCGTTTCACGATGAAACAAATTGGGAAATGTTGGACAGAGCTACTTCGGGAGATTGAATATTAATATGCCGAAACTCAAAGATATATTAAGATACGAAAGAAAAATATATTTTAATAGCTACAAAGACTATATCAAGGAGATGCTATTTAAATCAGACACTTATTATATTTGGAAGTTCATGAGGCTTTTGAGATATGAAGAATACTTTAGAGACAAATATTTAAAGCATAAGGCTGCATATTTTATTCCATTAATTTGGTACAGAAGCAAAAAAAATAAAATGGGTCTCAAACTCGGCTTTGATATACCGGCGGGGGTATTAGGAAAAGGAGCAAGGCTGTATCATCAAGGACAAATTGTTATTAATCCAGAAGCCAAGATAGGCGATGATGTGGTGATCATCGGCAATGTCTGCATTGGAAATGATGGCAAAGAAGACATGGCAGCTACTATTGGTAATTATTGCACCTTGAGTTGGGGCGTAATAGTTCTTGGAAATGTGTCTATTGCTGATAATTGCTTAATTGGCGCTGGAGCTGTCGTTACGCATGATATTATTGAACCAAATTCTGTTGTCGTTGGCGTACCAGCAAAAGCAATTGGACGAACGAATCAGAATCGAATTAAGGATTAACCCCATTCGAGGTAGCAAAGTGTTGTATTTATTAATGTTTTCGTTATCCACATTATTTATCTACAATGGCGAGCATATAAGGGAAAAAAGGCGAGAAAGACGAAAGCCTTATATAGCATATTTCGTAGGAATATTACTCCCAATTTTCATGGCAGGTTTTCGCTCGAAAAGTGTGGGAATAGATGTTGAAACTTATGTGGAACCAATGTATCAATTTGCTAAATATTCCAATGGAATTAAACATTATTATTCCTTGTTGCCTACTTCGCTAAGCACCAGGGATTTGGAGCTAGGATTTACTTTCGTGGGCTACGTTGCAACAAGGTTTAGCAATGGACTTTGGGGAGTGCTAATTGCATATGAATTAATGATTATTTGCGCTGTTTTTAAATCAAGTCTAAATTTCAAAAAATATATGGCTGATAAAAACTGCAAATTTCCAGCATGGCTTTCAATGGTAGTATTCTATGGGCTGTTTTATAACATGTCACTAACTATGATAAGACAGTCTATTGCATGCTCGCTTGTGTTATTGGGGATAACAGAGGTCCTAAGTTGTAATAAGCCCATTAAAGGACTTTTTTTTATTGTATTAGCTATAACATTTCATTCAACAGCACTGATAGGAATTGTTTTCCTGATATTTTTATATATTAGCGAAAGAAAAACTGGTTTTTTTAGATTGCTTTATAATATATTAATTGGAATAGCTTTTATAATATTTCTGCTTGGAGGACGTGTATATTGGTTAGCTTTAAATCTTCTAAATAGATTCATCCCAATTCCGGCAAGATATTTGAATTATGATTATATGTGGGGACAGGGGCATGGGGTGAATGTTGCGTGGATTTATCTAATCTCAATAGCATTAGTTGTAGCATTGTTATTAAATAAATCAAAAGTGAGATTAGGCAATGATATAGCTATACGTTTATTTTCGCTAATAGCTATTTACAGTATGTCGCTGTTCCCATTAAGCATTGCATCCGCAAATGCAGGTAGAGTAGAATATTACTTTTTGTATTTTATTATATTACTAATGCCGTTAATCGAATATGGTATGTATAGATTTAAGATTAATGGAACAAATGCATCTAAAGCTATTGTTATTGTATTCACACTGGTTTATTGGATAGGAACAGTAGGATTAAACGATATGACAGGTACAATACATTATATTTTAATGTAATACGTAATGCAGGTGGAAATATGAATATAAGTAAAAAAGCATTAGTGATAGGTATGTATCCTAAAGAAGCGAATCCTCAGTTTGCGTTAAAACTAGTTGATGCACTTGATAGTATTGGCTATGATACATATGCAATAATTCCTGCTAATATTGATAATATTGATCAGTGGAATAAATATGTTAATTGTGGTCATGTATTCTTTGTTCATAACGAAAAAGGTAGTGGAGTTGTAGCTCGAATTCGAAAATATACGAATATTGCAAGATATATTACGATAGACAGACAAAAGATGAAAGGATTCTTAAAAGACATCAGATTTGATCTGACTTTTTTTACTTTCTATCATCGCTGGAATGAATTGGTGATGAGAGAGATTGACTCTAGAAAATTTATTGCATTTCTACATGATCCTAAGGTGCATTCTGGCACAGATTCGGTCATTCAGGCAAGAGAAATCGCACAGATGCAAAAGATGGACGATGTGATAGTCTTGTCGAAGAAGTTCATAACTCTTACAGAGAAAAACTATCATATTGATAAAAGACATATTCATTATATGCCACATTGTTTATTCTATGGGACAAAAAATGTATTAGAAGCGGATGAGCACTTGAATGACAGTACACCAATAAATTTTTTGTTTTTTGGACGTATTACAGAATACAAGGGAATTGATATCTTATTAAGTGCCTATCATAATCTTGAACAATACAATAGTAATGTGCATCTCACTATTGCTGGCAATGGAGACTTTTCAAAATATAAAGGTATATTTGATACATGCAAGAATTCGATGCTCATTAACAGATATATAAATGAAGATGAGATCCCGAAAATATTCAATCAGGAAAATACTGTAGTGGTATTGCCCTATACGGATGCAACTCAATCTGGAGTCATTTCTATTGCTTATTCATTTGGCTGTCCGGTTATTTCTAGTGACACTGGAGGACTTCGAGAACAACTATGTGATGGAGAATGTGGACTATTTTTTGAACCGAATAACTCAATAGCACTGGAAAAAACAATGAATATAATCGAAAAAAATCGTTTGATTATGCATGAAGAAACAATTAAAATGATTAATCAATCGAAAAAGTTTGATTGGATTGTTGCAACAAAAGATGTAATAAGGGATATAAATGAAGAAGTCAGATAAATATCCATCAGATCATATAGGGAAAAAGTCTAATAAAGGTTCAAAAATAAGAATAGTAATGGCTTTAATCGTTGCTATTTCAGCTTTCATAATAAACTGTGGAATCAATTTGATTATAACCCCATTGGTTACCAATACAATAGGAGTTGAGGCATATGGATATGTCACTTTAGCTAAAAATTTTACAAACTATGCTGATATTATGATGATAGCGTTAAACGCATATGCGGCTCGATTTATTACATTGGCATATCTGAGGAGTGATAAAAAAATATTTGACAAGTATTACAGTACCGTATTCATCTCTGACGCAATAATGGGGCTTGCTATCTTTGCTGTTGGATTTGTATGTGTCATGAATTTACAGAGGCTGATTAACATTACTTCAGGACTTGTGAATGATGTTAAACTCTTGTTTCTATTGACCTTCGCTGCATTTTATTTCACAACAGTATCAACTGCATTTAGTGCTATAGGATATGTAAAAGATCGAATTGATCTTTTAAACATAATCAAAATCTTTTCATACATAGTTGAAGTACTTATTATTGTTTTTTGCTTTATCTTGTTCACACCAAAAGTTTCGTATATGGGACTTGCTACCGCATGCATGGCGGCTACAACATTTATAGGCACTTTTATAATGTCGAAAAAACTAATACCAGAAGCAAATATTAGACTTAAAGACTTTTCTTTTGGTGCAGCGAAAGAACTTGTTTATAGTGGGATATGGAATTCTGCTAATAGCTTAGGAAACACACTTAATTCAGGACTAGACTTATTGATTTCAAACCTGATGCTTAGTGGTATTGTGATGGGGCAAGTATCTATTGCGAAGACGATATCAAATACTGTTATTAGTTTTTACGGAGTCATTTCTCAGCCGTTTCAGCCTACATTTTTACAGGATTATTCAGATAAGGACATAAGTCGACTAATTGATCATTTCAAGAGTGCGATGCGTTTCTCTGGAATCATCACAAATGTAATATTTGCAGGATTTTGTGCTGCCGGACTGAGTTTCTATCATTTATGGATTCCAACTCAGGATGTTCATCTCATATATGTGTTGACTATTATTGCGATGATTCCGTCAATAACAGAAGGATGTGTTAGCCCACTCTACTATATATATACTCTGACTTTGAAGAATAAGTTTCCTTGTATTGTAACTATTCTTGGAGGAATAGCCAATATCACATGCATGTATTTTTTACTCAGATATACGAATACAGGAGCATATGCAGTTCTTTTAACGACGGCAGTAGTCATGACTTTTATTAATACTGTTACGAATCCTATTTATATGTCAATAAGTTTGAAAGTTCCTAAGAGAACATTTTACCCGTCAATTATAAGGAATATAGTTGCTTGCCTTGTTTCGACGTTGGTTCTCTGCATGATTACTAGCAGGATGACAGTGTATGTGGGATGGGGAAGATTAATACTGAGAGTCGTTGTAATTGCAATAATCGGTTTCGTAGTTCAGATTCCGATTATTTTTAATAAGACAGAATTCAAAGCAATTATGCATATGCTAAAGAGCAGATTAAGCGCTTAAAAGCATTTATATATATAGTAATGATGTTGGGGTCAAAAGGCCCCCAACAAACCTACTGTTAAACTGATAGTCACGCTATAATCCGGACCTTGAAAACTTCATACA
>CADBMH010000090.1 GCA_902795705.1 uncultured Lachnospiraceae bacterium
TGTATCTGTCAAGTGAAAATTCAGTCAAAAGGCCATTTAAAATTCAGTCACTTTTTTCAAAAAACTACGCCTAAAGATCAGGCGTTATTATGACGCTATTTCAAAAGGAACGGAGTCATCCTCATGTTCCTCAAGATATTCTCTTGCATCGTCCTGCATTCTAGCTGAAGTCACGAACTCCCAAAGGTAGAAAAGCTTCTGCGATGCTTCTTTCAATTTCAATCTCAGGCTTTCCTTTTCGCATGCTGTCCAACCATTTAAATCATTGATCCCCATTTACTGCCTCCTTGTATTTTTTCAGATTGCTTGATTCTGCGCCACTCTCCCGGAGGGTTTCCCGAAACCGGTAGGACTCACCTTCCATGTCGATTAAGATCGCCTTGTAGGTCAGTCTGTCAACCATGGCACTCGTGATAGCGGCATCACCAAATATCTCGTCCCACCTGTCAAAGGTCAGGTTTGACGTTACTATTGTTGACTTCGTCATCGCTCGCAGTGACAGATTGGAGAAGAGCAAATCCGCTCCTTCACGGTCGAAAGATATATATCCCAGTTCATCTGCGATGACGAGGTCGTATCTTTCGAATTGCCGCTCATATCGGCGGAGTTTCTGGTTATCGTTGCTCTCTTTCAGTTCCGTTACGAGATATGGCACCGTGGTGTACAGCACCCTGTAGCCTGCTTCACATGCCTCCATCCCTATGCCGATGGCGGTATGTGTCTTGCCTGTGCCAGGATTTCCCGTCAGGATGATGTTCTGACCTTTATCGATGAATTCCAGGCTTCTTATCTCAGGCAGGCGCTTTTTCAGTGGCTCCGGCAGGCAGTCCACCTCAAGGTCATCCAAATATTTCGGATAAGGGAAGTGGGCACCGCGGATCCTTCTTTGTACGGCTCGCTGCTGGGTACTATGCACCTCTGCCTCCAGCAGCTTATGCAGGTAGGGGATGGGCTGGGTTTCTTCGTCCGCGGCAGACTCAAAGTCCTCAAGGACCGCCTTCAGCTTCAGTTGTTTGCAGAATTCACGTATTTCCTGTTTTTTCTTCTCCTGCGCCATCAGCTCGCCCTCTTTCCCTGGAGTGCCATCAGCTCGTTGTATTGGTTCAAGGAAGCCTTTGACTTTCTGCTGAGTTTATCTTCTCCGTACCTGCCATTTCCGGTTTCAGCATCCTCCTCGCAAAGATTGTCATGTATCAGTCGCAGTTTTGCCGCACTTAAATCAGTCGGGCTTTTTCTCTTTAGCGCTTCGATAGCCGTGGTCACGGAATCAATGCCGATTTCCTCAATTAATTCAAGAACCAGTAGAAATTCCTTGGGATCTCCGTTATAATAGTCCTCGTATATTTTTTTGATCTGTGCGTCCGACTGCATGAGGGCTGAACTCTGCGGAAGGGCGCCAGGTTTTCTTTTGAGAGTTCTCAGGTAGTGGAAAATATCCAGCACGTACTCGCCGCTCACATAGTGTCTTTCATGTGAAGCAATCTTCTCATTGTTGTTGTATATTTCCACCTTATCCGTATAGACTCTTGCAGAAAGTCGCTTTCCGACATTTGTGTCCGGTACGGAATAATGCACCTTATTTACCGTTACGGTGGAGTACTTGTCAACTTTAAGATCGGTCTTTTTAGCATAACAGGGCATCTTTGCCATGACTCGCATCAAATACGGCTTTTCTTCCTCAAAACACTTTTCTGCAATGCGGCCATCGGACAGTTCCTCGGCATTCTTTTTTTTACATTTCCCCAGAAGGTGCTCATTTGCTGCTTCAAGGGTATCAAAGCAGTCCTCTCCCGGTCTTGAAAATGCGAACCTCCTAACCACGTCCACTGAGCGTTCCACGTGCCCTTTTTCATTTCCACGCCTGATGTTGCAGAAGCGAAAGGCAAATCCGTAGTACGTTGAGAGCTGAAGCAGGGCTTCTGTCGGCTCTTTTTCGCTCGGGCCGACGAACTTCTTCACAGCCACTCTCATGTTGTCATAAACGACCGTATGATATACGCCTTTACAGAATGCGAAGTAGTCAGCATGTGAAGCCTGGAAGGCTGCCGTGTCCTGCACCCTGTAAAGCCTTGCATAGCGGCGATTTCCGTAGGCAGATGTGAATACTGCCATCTGGTACTTTTTATAGCCGGTGCCTCCTATGTTAAGCTTTACCTCTCCCCAGTCGAACTCTGTCTGATCGCCCGGATTATAATCCTGCTTAATAAACGCTTCCTTGTGGACATCCTCCAGCTTGCGAGCAATACGCTTTACTGTGGAATAGCTGATCTTGTAGCCGTTGTTCTTGAGATAGTCATAGATGTCAATCTTTTTCATCTGCTGTTTGGAACGACCATCCTCGCGCTTCTTAACATTCTCGTCCAAACATTCCTGAATGACTTCCATCGCCTCCTTTGTTGTCTCACGGACATTCCTGTTCTCGACATTGTATTTCGGTTGCTCGACAATCCCCGGCGGCAGCTCTTCTGGATCGGTCTGCGGATTCTTAACCATAAGATCCGCAAGTTCCTTCTCATACTCGTTAACATATTTATTGACGGTGTTCTTGTCTATACCAAGTTCAGCAGCTATCTGTCGGTTGCTGTCACCTCCTCTGTGCTTTAGTATGATTTTCTGCTTCTGTACCAAATCAATCACTCCTCTCGTCCTCCCTTCAACTCAATGTTGAAAGGATACCATATTTAACCTTGAAGTGACTGAATTTTCAATGAGCCAGCTGACTTAATTTTAGATTACCATAAACACCTTTCTGTCATCTGCCGTAAATACATTATCGTCGTTATTCGCTGGTGGCTTCATTGGAAACTGCCGCATGTCAATTCCCTTGATTGGGTTGTACTGCACAATTTCCAATTCGCTTATGGCATACGAATATATACCGTTGCAGATGCTTTTCAGATTGTTGAACATTTTAGCGGTCAGTTCCCTTTTCCGTGTCCATTTTCGGAAAAGGTCTATGAAATCCTTGCTTGTCAATTCTACAAGTGGCTTTTGTGTAATGGCATTTTCACAAAAGAACTTCCTCCACTGTTCATCCATAATCCGAAGTGTCCGACCGCAGGTGGCTGTGTTGTCACGCTTCCAGCACATCCAGAGCGGAAAGAAGTCTGCCATGGAGAATGTTTCCTTTCCATATTCGATTTCATAGAGCTTGCTGTATAGCTCGTCTATATTCTGTGCTATGATCTGCTTCCGGTTTACGTAGACATAAACCCGTCCATCATCTGCACGTTCTTTGATTTTTCCCTGATACTTGTCTTTTATAAGTCTTCGTTTGTTCATGATATCGACTTGTCTCAGAGCTTCTGACATATCTATCGTACCAGAATCATGGAAGGCGGGCAAGATATTGTTTATAAAATTTTCCAAGTCTGACTTCATGTCGCCCGCCTCCCCTCTCTCTTTTTTACGCACTATTACCACAA
>CADBMH010000091.1 GCA_902795705.1 uncultured Lachnospiraceae bacterium
CACCCTCCGTCCGGTTGCTCTCCTCCTGCACTTCTTCCATCAGGTCAAAATCACCGAATATCGCATGAAGAGGCTGACTGTCTCTGGCGGTCTCGTCTTCACCGGGTGTTCCGGCACCTTCTTCGGATCCGCTGTCCCCCGCGGAAGAATCCCGGCCTTCCGCGAAGAGAGCGTCTTCTTCCGCGGCATCAGCGGAATTCCCGTTCATGCTGCTCTTCGAGCCATCGCTTTCCTGCCCGGACACATCATGATCAGATCCGGAGACACCGGATCCTGTGCCTTCTGCACCGCCCGCTTCTTCATTCTGCGCACCTGCATGCCGGCTTTCCGGCACTTCCGGATCTCCGGCAGATTCCTGAACATCTGAAGGTTGCGCGCTTGCGTCCGGATGGGTTTCGCCGGAAGAACCGGCTCCGAGTGCGTCCCGAGCATGTTCCGGTACGGATACATCCGCCGGCGTATTCTCCCGGGCATCCGCCGGTACACTGGAGTTATCTTCCGATCCAAGGGCGTCCGCCGCCGGGGCGGCCGCAACGCTCCCGGGCGCGCCTGTTTCGGACATGCCGGAATGCTCTGGATCCGATTCGCCTTCGCTGCCGGAACCGCCATGACTCGCACTGCCCTGATCCGCTCCGTCCGAAGCCGGAGTCTCTTCGCCCGATGCCTGTACATCCGAACGGGTTGGATCCGTTCTTTCTGCATCCGGCTGTTCTGCCGGTGTATTTTCTGCAGAAGCTGCCTGCGTTTCATTCTCCTCATGCGACAAATAAGACGGTGCCGCCGCCTGTGCCTCCGAAACGGCGCCGTCGGCCGAGCCGTACCCGGTCTCTTCCCGTATGATCTCCTGCAATGTCTCGCCGGACATACCCGCGCATCCGGTGAAGACCGGAAGCATCGCAAGTACGGCTGCCGCAGCAAGGATGAACTTCAACTTTTTCATAGATCTCAATCTGGTCGTCAGACGTCACAAAAGGCAGCCGTCACCACCGCCGGCCGGTATCCCTTCTATATTACGGAGTAAGAATGTAAGAATTATAACACAGTTGCTGTGCTCACGCAAATCTGGTATATGTTCAGCGTTCATATGTTTTCTTGACACTACCTGCTGCCAATGCCTGTTTAATTACCGTAGAATAATACCGTAATATCACTTCTCCAATATTGACAGCTGTATTGATCCGATTGGGCAAAATCCCTATCTCTTTTTCTAAACGCAAGGAAAACGATGATTGGCCTGCTTAACCGGAACTAATACTGCGACCGGTTTTAAGATCCGGGCGAAAAGCATCATCCCTTCCTATCGGAAAACAGAAAGCCCGGATTTAGATTTCCAGAATCTTTTTCAGCACACGTTCGCAGTTATTTGTATCAAGCACATTAAAGAAACTGTTTATTCGTTTTAAGTACTTTTCCTTAAGCTTACAATCTTCATTTATGTATTCTATAATGCGATTTACTATTCCCTCCAGCGTCGTTTCAACTTCGCCAAACCCGTCCTTCTCATAATCAAAATACCCCTGTCGGTATAAATGATTGTCGTAAAAGCTGTTCTTGTCAAACTGACAGTACACAACTGGCTTTCGCAGATAAGCAAAATCAAATACCGCAGAAGAATAATCGGTTACAACTAGACTGCTTTCCGCATAAATACGTCGATATTCAGCATGTTTAATGATTGTCACGCCTTTCAGTCCATCAAAAGCATCCTCATAAGCACGCATCGCAGGATGAAGCAGAAAACACAATTGGTAATTGTTCTTCTCCGCAGCTTCCAACAATCTCTCATCTGTCAAAAGATTTTTGTAAAAGCGATAGTACGAAGTGTCTTTAAAACCAGCTTTTCCTCCTCGCATTTCGCTGACAAAATTCATTTCCGAAACGAGGTTTTTTCTCCAGGTCGGCATGATGGTAATCTTTCCTTGATCATCCTGATAAAGCCGATCAAATCGGGGAAAGCCGGTTAACCATATATTCTCAGGATTATAGTAATATGGAAGCGACAAGAATGATTCATATTCCCTGCGTGCGGCTGTTACGATCCCTTTGAAATTCATATTATAACGATTCAGCCAGGCCGTTTGATCATCTTTTGTAACACCATGCTGCAAAAATATAAATGATTGCGCAATATTGAATTCCTTAAATACTTCATTGTATTTTCCAAAAGGATGAAAAACATACTCATCGCCTGCAGAAGAAATGATCTTATCTGCTATGAGATGGAGCATTTTGTTTTTCTTTGACTGAAACGCGGTAATCTTTCCTCTTTTTTTATAAGAGCAAAGTCCGGAGACTTTTTACTCAATTCAAAATAAAAGCGAATCCCTTTAGGCTTCTTTTCACATAAATAATTGAATAAAGCTTCTCCGTTATCCCCCGCCTTGTTCAGTCTGTCAGACAAGATCCAAACCTCATTACGTTTTATTCTTCTTATAAAAGAAGCAAACTTTTGCGCAAGAATAATTGTTTTGGCCACAGAGGGGAACGCCAATTTAATTTCATTACGATACTCTTTTTTGCGCCGCCGCAAAAGCGATTTAGAATACTGATCAAAAGATATCATTCCATTCTCTTCTGTTAGTATCCACTGAGACAATCTGGCGTAACTTTGTTTCAGAGTATCAGAAAGCGGCGCAAATTTTGAGAAATGAATATTGCGGCATGGAATATATGTTCCCTCATAGAAATAATAAAAACGTATTTTAAAATGTTCCACCAGTATTTCAGGTGGTAGTATTACCTGAAAGCCATAATAATCCTGAACTTTGATCTCCAATGAGTATTTCGGAATCATTCTATCAAATCGGGAACACGGATAGAATGAATCATTAATCTTTAAGTATACTTCAAGCGGCTCCGGTGTTATAAACCACTTTTGCGGAAAACCGCCTGCCAGAACTATATGGTCTTTTTGAAACTCAATAAAATATATCGTTAACTGGAAGCCGGAGGCATCAAAACCCGCATTATCCGAAAAGATAAATCGATTCCCATCGAGCTTGGGATATCCATGTTTATTATATAACAAATAAGCCTTATAAGCCTGTAGGAAATCATGCTGCTTCATAATTACAAGATCATCAAACGATGCTGCGATAGAACACAGTTTCATCCGAAAGGATTCAAAATCCGCTTTATTTATTACTTCTTCGTATCTATGTTCAAGCTGAAACTTCCACTTCAGTTCATATAAAAGTGTATTCTGCACAAATAAAGGCACTTTTCCATCGCAAACATCAAGAGCATGGTTGATTACACTTTCTGTCAAATTGTTCAATGAATCAAGATACCAATGTGCCTTGTGTGACGAATCCTGCAATAACGATTGAGATCCTTTACTCCTCTTACGATAGTAATAAGCCGCTTCTGCGATGACACCTAATGTTTTCTTCTGCATCAGCAGCTGTAAAGCAAACTTCATGTCCTCTCCCAGATTCAATTCCCGATCGAAAAAAAGGCCCCTTATAGCAGAGAGCCTAATAAAACAGGAGCTGATGCTTAGTTGAGGGTTATCCCACTCATCTGTCAGATCAATTACCCGCGTTCCTTTTTTGTATTTGTAATTTAGAGGGTGATCGCCAGAAGCGGCATCGAAATAAATCATAGGAAGTGAAACAACATCCGTCGCACTTCCATGATCTGAAAAAAAGGCAAATACTCGGCTTAAAGCATTTTCCGATAACTTATCGTCCGAATCGAAGAAACATATGTACTTGCCGGTTGCATACTTGATCCCCTCATTTCTAGCTGCTGAAAGCCCTCTGTTTTCTGTGTGTACCACAATCGTATTCTTTGGCAGCCTTCTGCCACACTCATCGCAAATCTCTCCACTGCGGTCCGTGGAGCCGTCATCGACAAGGATCAGCTGTACCTTGTCGACACCTATATCCTGGTGTAATACGCTATCAATCGCCTCCTTCAAAAAAGATTCCACATTAAAAACAGGCATCACAATTGAAAACAGAAATGACATCTTAATGCACCTCGGATAAAAGTTTTGTTAAACTAGGACAATTAACGGGTGTAAAAACATTAAGGTACTCTGTCTTTTACCTCGATAATGTTTTTCAGTTTCATTTGATATTCATCGCTTAGAGCATCCGGTTTATTTCGAGCCAGAATATCGATTGCAGCGTTAATTGCCGATCGCTTTTCACCGGACTCTAATATTGCTTCCAGTTTTTCGGTTTCTTTTTTTTCTTTTTCTTCTCGCTCTTTCTGCTTCCGCAACTGATAATTCTGAGCAAGGTTATCGATATCTCCCTTCTGCTTGGGGAGTTTTTTAGTCATTAAGAATTCCTCATATGCGTCGCAATACAGCCCGACCTCTTCCGTGAAAGCGATCTGGTTTCCGTGATCGATCCAGAGTATCTTATTACACAACTCTCGGATCTGGTCAATCGAATGGGAAACCAGGATGCCGGTGACACCTCCGGAAAGAATATCC